>NZ_CAJHBE010000005.1:0-197701 GCF_904846555.1 Psychrobacter sp. DD43 | reverse complement strand
ATGGCGTTGATTCCTTGCAAATATAGACAGTATATAGCTTTAGGACCTATCCCAGCATGAAAAATGTCCATTACACCGATTAACTTAATATCGGCTGAAATGCCTATACGATAGTTTTGTAACTATTTACTATAATTACTAGACGACCGGTCTAATTAATATATAATGCGGACAGATGCAAATAAGTTGCAGACTTTATTTTCAGTTTTTAAATCTCTTTTTCATACTCAGAAAACATATTAGGAATCTTATGAATAACTTTCAATATTATAATCCCGTCCGTATCGTCTTTGGTGAAGGTCAAATCGAGAAGTTGGCTGAGCTTGTACCAACAGATGCCCGCGTACTGATTACCTATGGTGGCAGTTCAGCACAGCGTACAGGTACGTTAGATGAAGTTAAAACGGCATTAGCTGCCAGTGGCAATCGCGAAATATTCGAGTTTGGTGGTATTGAAGCCAATCCAGAATTTACTACCTTGCTAAAAGCAGCTGATATGGTCAATGAGCACAATATTGACTTCTTATTAGCCGTTGGTGGTGGCTCTGTACTTGACGGCAGTAAGTTTGTCGCACTGGTATCTTCATTGACTGAAGAAGACGGTACGGTATCGAGAGATAAAGCATGGGATGCGCTCACCAGTTATTGCAGAGATATCGATTCAGCAGTTGATTTGGGCGCAGTATTAACTATTCCAGCGACTGGCTCTGAGATGAATTCAGGCGGCGTGATTAACTATAGTGAACGCCAAGCAAAACTGCCGTTTGGTAATCCACTTGCCTTCCCTAAATTTTCAATTTTAGATCCAACCAAAACCATGACTTTACCTGAACGCCAAGTAATGAATGGTGTGGCTGATGCCTTTGTTCATGTGATGGAACAGTACCTGACCTACCCGGTCAATGCGAAAGTTCAAGATGCCTTTGCTGAGAGCTTATTAAAGATTCTGATTGAAGAAGGCGCAGCGGTAAAAGCTGATCCAGAGAATTTAGAGACCCGCAAAAACATCATGTGGACGGCAACTATGGCGCTAAATGGTCTGATCGGTACTGGTGTACCGCAAGATTGGACGACGCATATGATTGGTCATGAGTTGACCTCATTGCACGCGATTGACCATGCTCGCACGCTAACCATCGTATTACCATCAGTCATGCGAGAGCTTAAAGACAGTAAAAAAGACAAATTGCTTCAATATGCACGTAATGTTTGGAATATTACAGCTGACGATAATGGTACTGAATTAAATGATGACGCCATCATTGAAGCGGCTATCAAACAGACTGAAAACTTCTTCCGCGAGCTTGGACTGCCGGTCAGCTTAGCAGATGTTGAGTTAGATGCTGCTGCCATTGATCCTATTATCAAGCAATTAGAAGTGCATGGTATGGTGAAATTGGGTGAGCATGGCAAAAACGACTTGGCAGTATCACGTCGTATTCTAGAGCGTGCCATTACTAGCAACGCTTAACTCTCTGAGTAATTATCTATAGTTATATTGTCGTTATAGAAACCACTAGCCTGTCACTTCAGAGTGGCGGGTAACTTTAAAATCAAAAATAAATAAAATAAGGCGCTTTATCATGAGCTTTAATGAACAACAAAATCCACAACAAAATCGTCAAATCAAACTTGCCAGCCGCCCACATGGCGCACCAACTGCCGATAATTTTGAATTGGCTACTGGCGAGATTCCAAAACCCAACCAAAGCGAGATGCTATTACGCACCGTATATTTATCGCTTGACCCTTATATGCGCGGACGTATGAGTGATGCCGCAAGCTACGCTGACCCATTAGAAATTGGCGATGTCATGCTAGGTGGAACGGTTGCCCAAGTCGTCGAGTCTAATATCGATACATTTGCAGTCGGTGATTTGGTAGTATCGAACTCGGGCTGGCAGGACTATAGCGTCAGCGATGGCGAAGGCGTACTAAAGCTCGATAAAAACATGGCAAACCCTTCTTATGGCTTGGGTGTGCTTGGTATGCCCGGCTTCACAGGCTACATGGGTTTGACTGATATCGGTAAACCAAAAAAAGGCGAAACCTTAGTCGTCGCGGCGGCAACGGGTCCTGTTGGCGCAACTGTTGGACAAGTCGGTAATCAGTTAGGCTTACGTACTGTTGGCGTTGCTGGCGGTGCTGAGAAGTGTGCTTACGCGGTTGAAGAATTAGGCTTTGATGTTTGTCTTGATCATAAAGCCGATGACTTTGCTGAACAACTAGCAATCGCCTGCCCAGATGGTATCGACATTTATTATGAAAATGTTGGTGGTAAAGTCTTTGATGGCGTATTGCCACTATTAAATGCCCACGCACGTATTCCAGTATGTGGCTTGGTATCACAGTATAACGCCACCGAATTGCCAGACGGTAAAGACCGTTTGGGTGTCCTGATGGGTAATATTCTAAGTAAACGTCTAACCATCAAAGGTTTTATTATCTTTGAAGAATACGGCGATCATTTCCCAGAATTCTTAGCTACGATGAGCAAATGGCTTGAATCAGGTGCTGTTAAAACCAAAGAGCATCAAGTTGATGGTTTAGCACAAGCCCCACAAGCTTTCTTTGATATGCTTGATGGTAAGAATTTTGGTAAGACAGTGATTAAAGTGGCTGACGTTAAATAGCTGATAGCTAACATAAAAAATCATGAAAATAACCAGTTAACAACATAACTTGTTAAGACAGCTACTGAAAGTCATTCTTAAAAGATGAATACTGTCAGCAGTCGGTTTTTTAGCGTTATTAGTTTTTGATAGCGTTAATAACTTTCAACAATAAACAGGGACAATTATGAATATTTTAATGGTACTAACTTCACACGATAAATTGGGCGATACTGGTAAGAAGACAGGTTTTTGGCTAGAAGAATTTGCCGCGCCTTACTATGCTTTTTTAGATGCCGGTGTCAATATCACAATTGCCTCTCCTGCAGGCGGTCAACCACCACTTGACCCAAGTAGTGACACGCCGGATGCTCAAACCAAAGATACCAAACGTTTTAAAGAAGATTCTGAAGCCCAAGAACGCCTAGCAACGACTAAAAAATTGGCAGATATGAAAGCGGAAGATTTTGATTCAGTATTCTATCCTGGTGGTCATGGTCCAATGTGGGATTTAGCCGTTGATAAAAACTCGATTGAATTAATTGAGACGTTTATCAAACAAGATAAGCCAGTTGCTTTTGTCTGCCATTCTCCTGCCGCGCTCAAAAACGTTAAAATCGATGGCGAGTATCTGGTCAAAGGCAAAACGGTCACAGGCTTTAGTAATACCGAAGAAGAAGCGGTTCAGCTCACTGACGTCGTGCCTTTCTTATTAGAAGATGTGCTAAAAGCCAATGGCGGAAACTATGAAAAAAGCTCTGATTGGGAATCGTTTGTGGTCGAAGATGGTTTGCTGATCACGGGTCAAAATCCGGCGTCGTCAGAAGAAGCCGCCAAGCGTTTAATGGCTAAAATACAGGCTTAATAGCATCAAATCCACTGCAAAAAGGCTAACTAAATGATTCGCTTACATCACCTCAATCAATCACGCTCATTACGGACGTTATGGCTTTTAGAAGAATTGGGACAACCTTATGAAATTATTAGCCACCAGCGTGATGCCAAAACGCATCTAGCACCAGATAGCCTAAAAGCGGTACATCCTCTTGGTAAGTCTCCGGTTATTGAGATGGATGGCGAGCTTTATGCAGAGTCAGGTGCGATTACTGAGCTGTTGATTGAGCGGTTTGCACCTGATAATCTTCGCCCTGCTATCGATAGCGCAGATTATGGTCATTACTTACAGTGGATTAACTTTGCTGAAAGCTCGCTGATGCTGCCGCTTTTGCTTGAATTATTTACCAATAAAGCAGGTGCTGGTGATAATGCATTTTTAAAAGGGTATATCGCTCAAGAAAAACACAGGCTACTGAGCTATCTAAATGACGAGGTGGCAGGCAAATCCTTTATCGTGGGTAACAAGCTAAGCGGTGCAGATTTTATGCTGTCGTTTGATTTGATTATGCTTCTCAAGCGTGAGGCGTTAGAGGATTATCCTCATATTAAAGAATACGCGCTACAACTGGCAAGCCTTGATAGCTATCAGCGCGCCATGCGTTTGGAAGCAAATTATGATATGACTACTCTGACATAAATCCCACGGTTAAGCGCGTAGATGCGAACGATAATCAAAAACTATGATAAAATAGCTCAAGCTTTTCTTGGGCTATTTTTTCTTATACAGCATTATTAAGTATTAAAGTTTTATATCTTTATGCTTTTATTGTTCTGTGACCTATTTTTTATAGCGCTTTAAATGAGTAAGCGCTAAGAATAAAACCGTATGATGATCGCCGACCACGCTTATTAGCGCTGATCAGACACCGCCTGATAACTGGGAGCGTTACCATGAATTTATATTATCCGTCGTTACCGATGATAGATAGCCCATGAGTACCGACTATCAGTTTAAACCTCATGAACAGCCGTTTATGCTGGGCTCTCCTGCCACACCCGATCATCCTACTTATCGAAAAGTATTTTACTTACTGATCGGTATTTTTATCGGTATTACTGCCAGTTTTCAAAACGGTCTGTTGGTCGCCAACCTCTCTCAAATTCAAGGTGAGATGGGCTTAACCCCTGTTGAGGGTGGCTGGATATCAGTCGCTTACAATATGACCAATGCCTGTATCACGGTACTGCTCTATAAAATTCGCCAACAGTTTGGTATGTCGTTATTTAGCAAAATCACCCTATTCTTTTTGCTCTCAGCGACCAGTATGCAGTGGTTAGTCAGTAGTCATCTATTGAGCTCAACCACCGGAATTAGCATTGATCCTTATTATTTAGAGCTGATTGCCCGTGGCTTTAGCGGCGTGGTCGCGAGTGCCATGACGGTATTGTCTATCTTTTATTGTTTGCAAGGCATGCCAGCAGCTCGGCGTATTAGTGGACTGATTTTGGGCTTTGGCTTGGTACAGTTTGGGGTGCCTTTATCTCGCATCATCTCGCCTTATCTTGCCGCCGATGGTCAACTTGAAGGCTTGTTTTTATTCCAAGTTGGCTTAGCTTTGATATGCTTTGGCTTAATTAACCTTCTTGAGCTGCCACGCGGTAATATGGAAAAAGTCTTTGAAAAGCTGGATATTGTCAGCTTTGTTTTTTTCGCGACTGGTCTTGCAGCATTGGCAGTGTTTTTGGTACAAGGGCGTATTTTATGGTGGACGACTCCTTGGCTCAGTTATCCACTGATTATTTCCGTCGTCACCATTTCTATTGCGCTGTGGATTGAAACCCATCGTAAAAACCCGATGCTACAAGTACGTTGGATGCGCAGCCGGACGATTATCGCCTTTATGATAACGGGCGCTGTGATGCGTATCTTGCTGTCGGAGCAAAGCGTTGGCGCGGCAGGGTTATTGGCTAACCTCGGTTATGGCAATGATCAGCTGATTGTGTTCTATGCCATTATTTTGGCGGCCAGTGCGCTGGCATTGGTGCTTAGTATTTTTACGACCAATGCGATGGACCTACGTCGACCGGTGATTTTTGCCGTGGCATTGATTGCGATTGGTGCATGGATAGATACGGGTGTGTCACTGAATTCTACACCTGTCATGTTTTATTTTAGCCAGTTTATCATTGCGTTTGCTGCCGTATATTTTATGGGACCGATGGTATTTGAAGGGATGTTTCGTGCCATTGCCAATGGTCCTGCCTATATTATTAGCTTCTCGGTGATTTTTGGTATTTCACAAACGGTTGGCGGTTTAGCAGGTGCGGCGGGAATTCAAGCCTTTACCACCATTCGCACGCAGATGCACTATGCAGATATGGTCAGCTCCATGAGTACCGGCGATCCGGCAACCATGCCTCAAATATTACAAGGGATTCAGCGCCAAGCGACCGTCGCCGCTTATGATGACTTATTCTTTTTAATGGCAGTCAGCGCGACGATTACCGCGATCTATTTATTAATGGTGTATTTCTATTATTTGTATCATAAGCGCAATCCTCTTGGTAAAGAGCTTGCCGCGTTAGCAGAAATGATGGGCAAAAAATAGCAGATTATGCAAATTCTATTGTGTATTCTATAGCGCCTATTCTCTCTTATTATTATTGTAACGTTATCTATTATGTTTATAAAATTCCTTAGGAGCGCGTCATGAACGAAGACAAACCCAAAAGCTTTGATGACGCAAGCACCCCTAACAAAACAGCTAAAACTGTTGAAAATGCTCAAGCTAGTGAATCATTATCAAATCAAGCGGTTGTGGATACACCATCACAGTCACACATGGCTTCCAATAATGACGCAAATACCAATATAGCAGCCATTCAACCTGAACCGACTATGTCTGCAACTCAGATTCAAACCGACCCTTCTGATGACTTACCTACGAATGCCAATGAGCCTATAAACGCCGCTGATACAAATAAAATAGACAGCACTGAGGCAGGCGATGGCAAAGATGATATACCGATGCCACCCACTGAATCTATTCCTGCGCCAGCAGGTTGGTCGCCCAAAAAGAAGTCATTTTTTAATTTAGCCTTACTGATTGCATTGATTGTTATTGGTGTGGCACTCATTCTCTATGCGTGGAAACTGCCACCTTTTACCCCAACCATGCAGCAAACCAATAATGCTTTCGTTAAAGGACAAACCACCATTATCAGTCCGCAAGTGTCAGGTTATGTGACAGAAGTAGCGGTAGAAGATTTTGCAAATGTTGTAGCTGGTGACTTATTGGTAAAAATAGATGATCGTACTTTTCAGCAGCAGCTCGAACAAGCGCAGGCGAATATCGATATTGCGTTAACCAATCGCTCTAGTAATGCGCAAGATACTGGCACCAGCCAAGCACAGATTCAGGCACGCGAGGCAGATGTTTATAGCGCCAAAGTGAGTGTCGACAGTGCCCGCGAGGACGTTAACCGTTATCAGGGCTTGATTGCCATTGGTGCAGTATCAAGTGCAGATGTTGCTCATGCTGAAGCTCAATTAGCAAAAGCACAAGCTGGTGTCCAACAAGCGGAAGCCAATTTACAAGTGGCAGTCGAGAGCAGCGAAAAAACGACTGCTAGCCGCTCTTCATTAGATGCCAATATCAAAAATGCTGAAGCCGCCGCAAAACAAGCACAGATTAATTTGGACAACACCATAATCCGTGCTCCTGAATCGGGACAACTGAGTCAGTTGACCGTTAAAACAGGACAATATGTCACTGCTGGTACGCAGCTTATGTATATCGTACCAAAAGGCGTATGGATTATTGCCAACTTTAAAGAGACGCAAGTGGCAAATATGACCATTGGTGAAGCTGCCACTATTCATGTGGATGCCTTAGGTGGCACACAATTTAGCGGACGGGTCAGCAATATATCACCCGCAACAGGCAGTGAATTCAGTGCTGGCGCTGCCAATCCTGCGACAGGTAACTATATTAAAATTGCTCAGCGTATTCCGGTACGCATCGACTTAGACTCTAACCAGCCAGACCTTGCCCGCCTACGCCCTGGTATGTCTGTGTCGGTAGATGTTGATACCAAATAGCTCCACTATAAAAGAAATGAAAAAAAGCCACTTTTTTTGCCATATGAATATGACAGGTAAAGTGGCTTTTTTATAGACATGAACTTCTTCTAAGACCATATCATGCGCTATTGATTACGTTTAAGGCAATAAGCGTTTGGTACTAAAGCTACCATCCGCCTCTTTATGATAGACAATACGGTCGTGCATTCGATTGGCGCGACCTTGCCAAAACTCAATCTCATTGACAGTAATCTCGTAACCACCCCAAAACTCAGGCGTTGGTACGGCTGCGCCTTCTGGATAGTCTGTTTTCAATTGCTCAAACGTCTGCTCCATCACTTCGCGATTAGCAACTTCACCGCTTTGTGGTTGGCTAACCCACGCGCCTACTTGGCTATCGTGAGGGCGTTTTTGAAAGTAAGCAGCAGATTTATCAGCATCAATTTTAGCAATACTGCCGCTGATACGAATCTGACGCTCAAGCTTGTGCCAAAAAAACAGCGCTTCTGTATTAGGATTTTCAGCGATATCTTGACCCTTGGCACTTTCGTAATTGGTATAAAAAACGATACCTTTATCTGTAATTTCACGTAATAGAACAATACGTACGCTAGGCTTAGTATCCTCACCACAAGTCGCTAAGCTCATCGCATACGGCTCTTGTACTTGCGCCTCTATTGCTTCATTCATCCAAACATTTAACAACTCAAACGGTGATGCTGGTATTGATTGTTGGTCTAGTTGACCTTTTTCATATGACAAACGCTGATCGCTAAAGTCCATACTCATGATTGTCCCTTATTTTGCTATTCTAGTATGTTTATATCAAAGACTATTAACCCAATATGGCTTTTATTTTATCTGCCAAATCATTCGCCATTACATCACATTCTATCTCATCATCTGACTCAACCATGACTCGAATCATAGGCTCTGTACCCGATTGGCGAATAAGCAAGCGACCGCGACCTTCTAAAGTAGCACGAGCTTTATCAAAAGCAACCACTAGCTTTTCATGCTCAAACGGATCTTGCATTTGAGGCAAGCGTACATTGACCAGTTTTTGTGGTAATACTTCAAAGCCTTCAGTTAAATCACTTAGTGCTTTGCCTCTTGCTTGCATGACTGCAAGTATCTGCAAACTTGCGATAATAGCGTCGCCAGTCCGGCTTTTATCCAAGCACAAGATATGACCTGACGGCTCACCGCCCAATATCCAACCGTTGGCCTCAAGCTCTTGCATCACATAACGATCGCCTACTTTTGCACGGGTAAATTCAATACCAGCGTCTTTTAATGCCAATTCTAAGCCCATGTTACTCATCAATGTCCCAACGACACCTTTGGCTTTAGTTTGACCTTGAGTAGCAAGTACATACAAGATACCATCGCCGTCAACCAAATTGCCGGCTTCATCGACCATCACAATACGGTCGCCATCACCATCTAAGGCAATGCCCACATCGGCTTCGTATTTTAGCACTGCTTCTTGCAAACCTTCAGGATGGGTTGAGCCACAATCAGCATTGATATTAATGCCGTCAGGCTTATTATTAATGGCGATGACATTGGCGCCCAGCTCACGCATGACACGAGGCGCCACGCTATAGCCTGCACCATTTGCACAGTCGACGACCACAGTCAGATGATCTAAGTCATATTGATAGGGAAAGCTGCCTTTACAAAATTCAATATAGCGACCTTTCGCATCATCGATACGATTATTTTTGCCCAATTGTGCCGGATCAAGAATAGGCATTACGGCATCGTTATTACCGTCGACCGCCATAATAGCGTCCAACTTATCATTGATAGCATTTTGCATTGCATCAGTTAATTTTTTGCCGTCGGCTGAGAAAAATTTGATGCCATTATCATAGTATGGATTGTGTGAGGCAGAAATGACTACGCCTGCATCGGCATTAAAGCTACGGGTCAAATGTGCGATAGCAGGTGTGGGCAATGGCCCTAACATATATACATCGACGCCAGCGGCGTTAAAGCCTGCTTGTAGTGCGCCTTCGATCACATAGCCTGACAACCGCGTGTCTTTACCAATCACAACACTTGGCTTACGCGGCGAATTTTGATTGTTTTCTATCAGCACCAATCCTGTGACATAGCCGAGCTTTAAGATAAAATCTGGCGTAATTGGCAGCTCACCAAATTTACCGCGAATACCATCAGTGCCAAAGTAGCTCATTATTATTGTTCCTTAAGTCTAAAAGTAAAAGCCTCGACGTGGAAGCAGGCTCAGTAGCTTCAATCATTCACTGTCATCAATGGTTTTGATAAGACAAACAGTTATGAATTATTAGAATAATCTATGATTGTATTTTACAAAAAAAACAGCCAACAATAACAAGGCATTGTTGGCTGTTTGTATCTTAACGTCGCTTGACACTGTACAGCTGCGAGTCATCGCATCCTATAGCGGCAAAGATATAATTAGTCGACTCGATAGTTAGGTGCTTCTTTGGTGATTTGCACATCATGCACATGCGATTCTTTCATACCCGCTGAGGTAACTTTGATGAACTGTGGTTTGCTGCGCATATCTTCAATCGTGGCACAGCCGGTATAACCCATAGATGAGCGCAAGCCACCTACCAATTGGTTGACGATACCAGCGACTGGACCTTTATAAGGTACACGACCTTCGATACCTTCTGGCACCAATTTTTCCACACCGTCTTTGGCATCTTGGAAGTAGCGATCTGATGAGCCGTTTTGACCTGACATCGCGCCCAAGCTACCCATACCGCGGTAAGCTTTATAATAGCGACCTTGGAACAACTCAACTTCACCTGGCGCTTCTTCTGTACCTGCCATAAGTGAGCCAACCATGATGCATGACGCACCAGCAGCAATGGCTTTTGCCATATCACCTGAATAGCGAATACCACCATCAGCAATCAATGGAATACTGTCTTGCAAAGCGCTTGCAACACTATCAATCGCCGAGATTTGCGGCACACCGATACCGGCAATAATACGTGTGGTACAGATAGATCCTGGACCAATACCAACTTTGACCGCATCTGCACCAGCATCACGTAAGGCTTTTGCAGCATCACCTGTCGCGATATTGCCGCCAATCACTTGTACATGCGGGAAATGTTTTTTAATCCAAGATACTTTATCAATAACGCCTTTTGAGTGACCATGCGCGGTATCAACAACGATGATATCGACGTCAGCCGCAATCAATGCTTCAACGCGTGCTTGAGTATCAGCGCCCGTACCAACTGCTGCGCCCACACGCAGGCGACCTTGCTCATCTTTACAAGCATTTGGATTGTTTTCAGCTTTAGCAAAGTCATTGACCGTAATCAGACCACGCAAACGGAAATCATCATTGATAACAATAACTTTTTCGATACGGTGCTCGTGTAGCAGTCTTTTGATGTTTTCGTTGCTCTCACCTTCTTTAACGGTGACGAGCTGCTCTTTCGGCGTCATGATATGGCTGACAGGCAATGATAGATTGGTTTCAAAGCGCCAGTCACGATGAGTCACGATACCGACTACTTTATCAGTACCCTTCTCAACCACTGGCACGCCTGAGATGTTATTGTCTTGGGTCAGTCTTAATAACTCACCGATGGTCATCTCTGGATGCACAGTAATAGGATCAACCACAGTACCAGCTTCGAATTTCTTGACGCGGCGCACTTGCATTGCCTGCTTATCGATATCCATGCTCTTATGCAAAATACCTAAACCACCAAGTTGTGCCATGGTAATGGCCATCTCAGACTCAGTGACTGTATCCATAGCAGCAGAAATTAGCGGTAAATTTAGCGTGATACTTTTTGTTAGGCGGGTCGTTAGATTAGCAGCTTTTGGCAATATTTCTGAATAAGCTGGCAATAATAAAACGTCATCAAAGGTTAAGGCTTCATCGACAATTCGCAACATACAGACCCCTATTAGTGGTTATTTTGATAGGTGGGCAATACAGTATCAAGAAAATCAACAGAAATTCTATCAAAATCATAAGGTTATAAACCCAGCAGAAAATAATAAAACCGTGGGGAACAAATACTAAATACAAACATTCGCTCGGCACATCATCAATTCATCATTGCTCACTAAATCATTGGCTCAGCAGACTGGCTAATACAGCGCCCTTTACCTGCCCCAAAATCTAACTATACAATGCTTAACAACTGAATTATCCCTTAAAAATAACGCCATATTATAACAAATAAGCAAGCAAATCGCATGCTATATTTGTCAGTGGGTTTTACTCACAGCTGTCTATCGATAGTGACGCTGTACATTCAATTTTTTTAAGTGTCAAACCAATAGACATTGACTATTTTTGTCTCAATACAAGGTGCTCAGCTGGTAAATAATGCTTTTGTTCACGATACAAATAATCAAGCATCTGCTCACGTATCTCACAGGCCAGTGTCCATGCTTCTACAGGGCCTACCGCTGAAACAGCGCCGCGCAGTTGAATGGTCTTTTCAGTTACCTCAACGACAAATATTTCAGGCTCAGTTTTGTTGTCCCAAAGCTTATTGTCTTTCACCACCGAAATAAACTGCTGCCGAATGGCGTCAATATCTGCGCCGTAATCGATATATAAGAACACAGGACAGGTCTGATGCACTTCTGTATGCGACCAGTTCTCTACCATTTCGGTGATCAATTCGCGCATCGGCACGATTAATCGACGTTCATCCCATGTTTTTAGTACCGCATAAGTATAACGCAGGTCTTCAACGGTACTAAAGTTGCCATCCATTATCACACTGTCGCCAATTCGTACGGGCTGGGTCACTGCTACCTGTACTCCAGCAATGATGTTACCCAGTATTGGTTGAGCGGCGATACCAATGACCACGCCAGCAATGCCAGCCGAAGTCAGTAAGGTTTTGCCAAAGCCTTCCATGTTGGCAAACTCACTCAGACCTATCCAAATACTGCCCAACACCATGACAAATACGAAGACGCGGCGAAATATCGATACGTAAGTTCGACGACGGCGCACTTTGTCAAACTGCTCCTCTCCTAGATTTTCAATCTGCATATCTTGATAGCGGTTGGCAAAAAAGTTGATAACACGTATACCGAGCCACATGGCGCTAAAGACCAATCCAATCCAAATAATCGGACGTGTCGAGGAAGCGACTGCATCCAGATAAGGAAAGCCGCCCGATACCAAGGTAAATACCGATGAGAAGCTGATGGTAAAGGTTAGCGGTACTGTCAGCTTATTGACCAAATCTTCCACGCTATTGTGGTGAACCGTACTCAGCCGATTGCCGGCTTTATCTTTGACATACCAATTGAGAAGCTTGCCAGCACCTTTGCTGAGTAACCAGCCCACTCCCATGGTAAAAGAGAAGAAAACAAGTAATGCTAAAAACTCCCAGATGGCGATGCTAAATAACTGTAATTTTGTCCACGCCGGTAAATAACGCTCAAACTTTGCCGGATGATATTGCTCATAGAGGTTATCGATATTACCAACCGTTTGGGCAGAAAATACCCAAAAAGGCGCACTATCATCAATGCGCACACGCTCTAGATGTATGGGTACACGGCGCTCACGATAATCGATATAACCAAGCTGAATAGAGCGTCTAGGAATGCCTTGAATACTGTTCGTGCTACCAAGCGGTGGCTCAATCAAACCGTCAGGACGATCTGGCAATTCATCAAAAACATAGAGCTTTTTTTCAATCAACAAAAAATCAAGTTGTTTGGCCAGATCTATCGCCCGACTACGCTGCAATTTACCATCAATCAAATTCATATTGAGCGCATAAGCGGCCAAATCATATTGCTGATTCATGACTGCCGATTGGAAAAACTCTAATGTGGCAAGTGGGGTTGACAAGTTTGGCGGCTCAGACAAGGGCGGCAAACCTGCATTGAGCTTATCTAACGCATAGTAGTTTTCGTTGTAATCCCCAGTGAGACCAGAATCTCCTTGTAGCACACCTGCTTGCTGCACTGTCCTTTTTTCTAGCGGGCTAATTACCTCTGCTGCAACGGCAGAGACAGTCACTCCTTCCTCTTTTAACTTATCGATTCTTTGCGCAGCATACTCCACCAAATTTTCTGGTTTTGTAGTAACCGTCTCTTCAAGATTTCGATTGTCTATGTCCTCAGTACTGCTTGCTGCATAAGCAGAAATGCACGCCATATTTAATAGGATAAATAAGCTGCCAATTATAAAGAGCAGTCGCGGTAAAAATTGGGCATGAGACTGTAGAGAGTGAGTCCTGAGAAATCCGAAAGGAGTTTGCATACAAAAACTCTTGCTAATAAGTATGATATTAAGCTAATGCAGAAGACACAAAAAAGCCAGCAGATAGCTGGCTTAATTTATTATTGTTTGTGAATGAACAAGCGCAAAAAACTAATGCTTACATTAAGCACGGCGCCAAGTGGTGCCCGCACGACTGTCTTCAAGCTCAATACCAGCATCTTTCAACTGCACACGTATCTCATCAGCACGCGCAAAGTTTTTATTGGTTTTGGCATCAGCACGCTCGATGATTAGCTCATCAATGGCTTCGTCGGTTAAACTATCTTCAGCTACTTCACCAATGACGGCTTGCAAGAACTGCTGCACAGGCTGCTGTAAAATATTAAGCGTTTGCGCCAAAGCCTTTAAGCACTCGGCCAACTGCCAAGCAGTCTCTACATCTTGTGCTTTACTCGCTTTATTGATATCACGCGCCAATCCAAACAGCACACTGATAGCGGTTGAGCTGTTAAAGTCGTCATTCATGGCTTTGATAAAGTCTTGTCCCACTGCACTGGCGTAGGCATTATTAATCAAGGCTTCATCGATAATAAGTACTTCACCTTTTTGTTGTTCAGCAACTTTTAATGCTTGATACAACCTGCTTAGGCTATTATGCGATTCGTCCAAGGCACTATCAGAGAAGTTTACTTGACTGCGATAATGACTCGACAATAAGAAGAAACGAACCGTTTCTGGTAAGTATTTTGCCATGACATCACGAATGGTAAAGAAATTCCCCAATGACTTGGACATTTTTTCGCCATCAACATTGATAAAACCAACGTGCATCCAGTTACGCGCGTATTCACAGCCGGTCGCTGCTTCAGATTGGGCAATCTCATTTTCATGATGCGGGAACTGCAAATCATGACCGCCGCCATGGATATCAAAGGTATTACCAAGGCATTTGGTCGACATCGCTGAGCATTCAATATGCCAGCCCGGACGCCCTTGACCCCAAGCTGATGCCCATTGTGGCTCATCAGGTTTCGCCGCTTTCCATAACACAAAATCAAATGGATTGCGCTTATCGTTCTCGACTTCAACCCGTGATCCTGCCTGCATATCATCAAGGTTACGTTTTGACAATTTGCCATAATCTGCGAAGCTATCGACTGCATAGTAGACATCACCATTATCACCCGCGTAGGCATAGTCATTACTAACCAACGTCTCAATCATCTGCTGCATCTCATCGATATGATCGGTCGCACGCGGTTCCGCATCAGGGGACAAGCAGCCAAGTGCTGTCGCATCTTCATGCATGGCAGTAATAAAACGTTGGGTCAATGTGCCAATCTCTTCACCATTTTCGGCAGCACGAGTGATGATTTTGTCATCAATATCAGTAATATTACGCACGTAATTTACGTCATAGCCCAATTGTGCAAGCCAACGTACTGCCATATCAAAGCCAACCATCACTCGAGCGTGACCGATATGACAATAATCATAAACCGTCATGCCACACACATACATGCCAACTTTGCCCGTGGCAAGCGGCTTGAATACTTGCTTGCGTCCAGTAAGTGAGTCATAGATGACGAGCTGAGACATCGCGTCTGCAAGAGGTGTGGTCATAGTCATAAAGCCTTTAAATTAAAAGTATAAGAGAAAACAAGCCTAGCAATCATGTACGCTTAGCCAATAAAAAAGCGCTTACATAAGCAAATCATGCATAAATCAAGGGTAAAGAGAACATCAATATAAAACTTAACCCATTATCTTAGCGAAAATGCTCGTAAAATACTACAATGAGCGCGCAAGTAAGACTCTGTAATGATAAAAACATTGATAGTTAAGGATAAAAATATGGGCAATCGTTTAAGCAAAATTTATACGCGTACTGGCGATGATGGCAGTACTGGCATGGCAGATGGTAGTCGCGTCAGTAAGGCGGACATCCTATTTAGTGTGATGGGTGATATTGATGAGCTCAACTCGCACATTGGCTTGGTACGTGCACAGCTTACTCAAGCGTTAAGTGCGCAAACCAATAATTCAAGTCACAGCCAACAGCTACCTGAACGCTTGCAAACAAAACAAGAAGTCGACTTTGCCCAAGCTTTAGTGATTATTCAACATTTATTATTTAATATCGGTGGTGAGCTTGCTATGCCAGAATATGAAGGCGTAAATACGATTCATATTGATTGGCTTGAGCAGCAGATCGATGCGATGAATACAACGTTACCACCGCTAAAAGACTTTATCTTACCAACAGGCTCATTATTGGTCAGCCAGTTGCATGTGGCACGTACTGTTTGTCGCCGCGCTGAGCGCCAAGCAGTATTACTAAGACAAGCGCAGCCACAAGCCATTCGACCGACAGCGGTCAGCTTTATCAACCGTTTGTCTGATTGGCTCTTTGTCGCCGCACGTTTTTGCACAGACCCTGAACAGGTTTCTGAAGTCTTGTGGGACAGCCAAGTATTACAAAAATTCGCTGATAGTTGAGCCATTTAACGAACCACAAAAAAACGCCCGCAATAAATATGTTGCAGGCGTTTTTTTATTGAAATACTGAATTGAAATACTGAAACGATGCTTATCGATATTTAGTAGCAATAAGATTAATAAGTTGCTTCTTTATCTTCAATAATGACCATATCAATGCTTTCATCTTTAGGCGTTGCTTTTGGTGCTTCTGGAGCAGCAGGTGTAGGAGTTACTGTACTAGGCGCAGTAGTGCTAGGTGTTGGCGCTGACGGAGTGCTACTTGGCGTCTTTGTATTTTGACTGCTGTTTTGATTAATAACTGGTGGCTTAGCAGGTTGTGCTGGACGCACAGGCGCAGCTGGCGTTACCGCTCTTGGCTGGCTAGTATTATTATTGCTCTGTGTATTCTGTGCTGGTTCACGGCGGCGTTCAGGTTGCTGAGTGCCACGTTGGGCGCGCTGCTCTTCCATTGCTGAATGGAGCGTTGAGCTGGCGACCACTTCTGATACCACTGTTAATAATGCCGGCTGTCCTGCGATACGTGTACGTACTTGACCACCTTGCATACCAACAACATAGGTAAAAGCATCATCAATGAGCATATTGTTATTGATACGAATATTGTCATTGGCTAAGCGCGATTGCAAACTTGGCCGATTATTAGCGGCTTGCACTTGGCTGGCTTGATATAAGTCTTCACTTGGCAGAGTCATGCTGACGCTTGCCTGACAGGTTGTCAGACCATTTTCATTGGTTGCTTGCAACACGGCGGCATTTTGTATATCGATGATAATACCGTTTGCTTTAGTAGAAACCACACCGCTGCCTAAGCCAATCTCTGCATCGTTGGCATAACTGACGGCTAAAGTTTGGGCTTGTTGATTGAGCGTATTTTTCAAAGCGGATTTGAGGCGGTCTTGTACCATAGGATCATCACAGCTCACCGCCGTGGCAGCAGCATTTTCACTAACCTGTGTTTCTTGCTCAGTCACTTCTACCGTTTCGGCATCGTCTTTTTCTGAGCGATCACAACCAGCAAGCGCTAAACCACATACCATGCCAATACCAGCAACTTTATACCAATTGCTCACACTTTTATTTGCTACGCTCATATCTCTTTTGCTCCAATTTACTGATTCGTACCGTCGCTCACGGACAGTATTTGACATTTACACTATAAAACTCAAATCTAGCAGAAACCGGCATTGCGATAGATTTGAAAACCACATTATTATACGGTGTTTGCAGGAGATGGTCATCTATGTAGCCTACTGATGTACAAATAACGTTCAACATTGTGTCCGAAATATAGCTTTAGTTGCAAAAAAGCTACAAATATATATTTACTTAAACAAATATTAAGATGATGACAGAAAGTTTTATCAGCATAAGATTTTTATAAATGCTCTATTCAATACGCTTTGATACGTGATAGCGTTGGATGCAGTTAATAACAGACGATATAATATTTCCATTATAATGCTCAAAATATGTGATGGTTACTGGTTATGATAGATCTTAAGAACACCTTGCTACTTGGTCATCGCGGCGCGCGCGGTGAAGCATTAGAAAATACCTTATCAGGTTTTGAATATGCGCAAAATTTGCAAAGCTCTGGCTTAGCAGGTGTAGAGTTCGATGTACAACTTAGCCGAGATGGACAGCTTATCGTCTTTCATGATGAAACGCTTGAGCGCATGTGCGCGCATCAGTCGCGTCTAGATCAGCTAAATGTGAGCGAAATACAGCGTCATCATCAGTTTGGTCAGCCAATTATCACGTTGCCTGACATTGCTTCTGCTCTAAATACCTATACTTATATTGAGCTTGAGGTTAAAACCCATAGTCGCACTGATTATGCCAAACTCGTAAAAGCCTTGATGCGTGACCTCATTGATAGCCCACTTGCTAGCCTACCGATTGTGCTAACCAGCTTTGATGTTGAGCTGCATGCCCATTTACAACGCATTACTTTCATGAGGCATATACCACGTGGGCTGCTTATTCGAGAGCCTAAACTACTGAAACAGGCTCCCAATACTGCCTTACAACTTGGCTGTAAGCAATTAGGTATCCACTATCCGCTTTTGAATCGTGAAGTCATACAGCATTGTCATCGCTATGACTTACCTGTAAGTGCATGGACGGTCAATGATATTGAGACTATTAAGCAGCTTATAAACTGGCAAGTTAATGTGATTATTACCGATTACCCAAGCTATTTATTACTGCCTTAACGCATTACTCCTATTTCTAAAGTCGCTTTGGTGGTGTACATATTTATTGTTTTACTTACATTTTTACCTTATAGCTGATAAGTCACGGCTTATTTGCCATAACACCTACTATAATCCATACAAGTTATTGTTATTTAGCAATATTTTTATAGTGTATAAGTGTTCACTTTACTAAGTATTTAAGGTAATATAGACGCTTAAATTAATACCGTTAGGGATATTATATGATTGCAAAAAAAGCACTTGGCTTACCGCTTAAAGGCTTACGTTTCGCTATCAAATCTGGTGACACATTTGTCAAAAATGCCAGCATTCAAGTCACACGTTTTAAAACACGTTTTGATGAGAATAAAGCAAAAAACTCACTCGATGAGATGCCAGTTGCCAAACGCAACTATGCAAGCGCCTCTGAGCAGACTGAACTGCCTACTGATGTAGACAGTATCGATATGCGTGAATTTGAGTTTACCAAAGCACCGATTAACTGGATTCCAGCGACTATTCTGGTAGCCACGCCTATTGCTGCAGCAATTATTACGCCATGGTATCTGTTCACCCATCAAGTCAGCGCACCGGTTTGGGGCGTATTTGGGGCGTTTATGGTATGGACGGGTATCAGTATCACAGCTGGTTATCACCGTTTACTATCGCATCGTGCTTATAAAGCGCATCCAATCGTCAAAAACTTTTTATTGCTAGGTTCTACCTTTGCGGTACAGGGTTCAGCGTTTGATTGGGTTTCTGGTCACCGTACGCATCATCGTCATGTCGATGATCGCTTAGAAGACCCGTACTCAGCGAAACGTGGCTTTTTCTTTAGTCATATGGGCTGGATGCTACGCAATTATCCTAGCGGAAAATTTGACTATAAAAATATCCCTGACCTGACCAAAGATAGAACGCTGCAAATTCAGCATAAATATTACGGTTTATGGGTTGCTGCATTGAACATCGGTGCAGTCGCCGCGATCGGTTGGTTATTGGGTGATGTTTGGGGTACTTTGGTCATCGTCGGTTTGCTACGTCTGGTACTGACGCATCACTTTACCTTCTTTATCAATTCGCTATGTCATATGTTTGGGTCGCGTCCTTATACCGATACCAACACTGCACGTGATAACTTCTTCTTGGCTCTATTTACGTGGGGTGAGGGTTATCATAACTATCATCACTTCTTCCAGTATGATTATCGTAATGGCGTAAAATGGTGGCAGTATGATCCAACCAAATGGCTTATCGCTGGTTTATCGAAGCTGGGCTTGACTACTGAGCTACGTACTGTTGATGACACCACTATCAAGCATGCTGAAGTACAAATGCAATTTAAAGCAGCGCAGCAGCAGATTGATACGGTCACATCAAGTGGTATTGATATTCCTCATGCGATGAAAAGCTTCCAAGATCGTATTAAGTTTGAATATGATGCCTTTACGCAAACGGTTGAAGAATGGCAAGCATTAAAAGCAAAAACCATTGAGCTGAAAAAGACCGAGTTTGCTGATCGCTTGCATGAAGTTGAAGATGAGTTAAAGCAAGATTATGCCAAGATTGAACAAAAAATATTGGCACATAACAGCAATCTGAAAACAGCATTTCGCTCTATCGGTGAAAGCGCAAAAGCGGCTTAAGTATTGATAACTGTTTGATTATTTAGTATTTTATTGTGACGTTTCTCCTTCCCTCTATCTGTAAAAGATAGGGGGATTTTTTCGTGCGGTATTAAATCTCATGTCTATTGATAAATAGTAATGTGATAAACAATGATGTGATAATTAATCATGATTTACAAGAGACGGACAGAGTGCAATGCTGCTATATCAAGGCTATGTTATAGTGAGTTTACTCTATTCATATCTTAAATTTCTTCTCCCAGCTTTTATCTTTAAATTGGAACGGCTCTTATGCGCTATCAAAACACCTATGCTCAATTGGACACCCGTCTTTATAATGAGCAACTGCCAAACCCATTAGACAATCCTCGTGTCGGTCATTTTAATATTCAAGTTGCTGAGCAGCTGGGCTGGACGGAAGATACAGATTTGATGACTCGTTGGGTTGAAATACTTGGTGGACAGTATGTGCCAGCTGAATTTCAGCCTTTATCAATGGCGTATGCTGGTCACCAGTTTGGGCAATGGGCGGGGCAATTGGGCGATGGTCGCGGCTTATTGATGGCGCAAGTACTCGATAAAAACAATCAACTACAAGATATACATCTAAAGGGTGCAGGCTTGACGCCCTACTCACGCATGGGCGATGGGCGTGCAGTATTACGCAGTACCATTCGTGAGTATTTATGTGGTCATGCGTTGACTCAGCTTGGTATCGCCTCCTCTAATGCGTTGGGATTTGTGGTATCAGATACCAAAGTGCGCCGCGAGCGAATAGAAGCAGGAGCTGCCTTAATGCGAGTCGCTGACAGTCATATTCGCTTAGGTCATGTTGAGTGGATTGCAAGCTTTGCGCCCGACTTACTCGCTGAATTTACCGACTATATGATTGATACCTACTACCCTGAGTGCCGTGATAGTGATAAACCAGTCTTAGCATTTTTGCAGGCTGTGGTTGAGCTTACAGCACGCATGATTGCCGATTGGCAACTGATTGGATTTGCGCATGGCGTTATGAATACGGATAACTTGTCTATTACTGGCAGTACCTTGGATTTTGGTCCATTTGGTTTTATGGAACGCTTCAACCCTGCTTGGATCAATAATCACTCTGATCATAGCGGACGCTACGCCTATCAAAATCAGCCTGCTATTGGTCATTGGAATCTAAATATTTGGTTACCGCACTTTATGCGTCTAGACGGTGTGACGCGCGAGACGTTAGCAGATTGTCTAGCGCCTTACGAAGCGACCTTTATGCAGCATTATCAGCAAGGGCTATGCCGTAAGCTTGGGTTGCCGCATCAGCGTGAGAGTTTAAGCTTAGCGTTTGAATGGTTGACACTGCTAGAGGATAATCTACTCGACTATACCAATAGCTTCCGAGCGTTATTAGGATTAATCGCACCTCATCCTTATGAGCAGCAGTTGCTTGCAACCTTGACGGCCGAGCTGAATCCTGAAGCACAGCAAGTCTGGCAAGCATGGTCGACCCGTTATCTGGCACAAGTAAAGCAGGTATCGATTACTCAAGCAATTGAGGATATGCAAGCCAGCAATCCTATTTATGTATTGCGTAACAGCATGGCTCAGCGTGTTATCGTTGCCGCAGAGCAAGGACAGTTTGAAGAACTAAATAGAGTATTCGAGTTGCTTGCTAGCCCTTATACGCTACATGATAGCGCCATTGACCTTGATACCTTACCGCCTGCGCCTCATGCACCGCAAATGCCAATCAGCTGTTCGTCTTAATATATATTTATTCTGTAATATTTTGAAATATTTTGCATTTGGGGTTGATATTTGGGTCATTTTTTTGGCATTATCAACTAGCTAAATAATGAATATCAATTTATTATATTGTGTGCGCAGTTCATAGTCCTTAGCTAGGCAAATTATTGGCGATAATGTAGACTATCTATTTTGCACTATTGTTGTTTTTTGCTGATGTTTAAGCACCGCATAGCACCCCTTAACAATCAATGTACACTCATGATCATATTCAATGGTTATTGAGAATTAGGCATTAGTTTTTATCACCATTTAATTTATTCCAATTTATCCTAACCATGGCAATTATTATGAATGACGATATCACTTTGAATACGGACACCCCTAGTACGGAAAAAGAGCAGTTTGAACAAGCTGCCTTACATTACCATGAGTTCCCTCGCCCTGGTAAAATCTCAGTTACTCCTATCAAGCAATTGGCAAACCAACGTGATCTGGCGCTCGCCTATTCACCAGGTGTGGCAGTACCTTGTCTTGAGATTCAAAGAGACCCATCTCTTGCGGCAAAATATACCGCACGTAGCAACTTAGTTGGTGTTATTACCAATGGTACAGCGGTGCTAGGTTTGGGAAATATCGGTCCATTGGCATCAAAGCCTGTGATGGAAGGTAAAGGGGTTCTATTCAAAAAGTTCGCTGGTATCGACGTTTTTGATATTGAAATTGCACAAAACGATCCGGACAAATTCATTGAGGCAGTTGCTTCTTTAGAGCCTACGTTTGGTGGGATTAATTTAGAAGACATCAAAGCACCAGAGTGTTTCAAAATCGAGCGCGAATTGCGTAAGCGTATGAACATTCCAGTATTCCATGATGACCAACATGGCACGTCAATCATTGTTGCGGCGGCGATGCTTAATGCATTAATCATCACGAACAAAAAAATTGAAGATATTAAAATCATTTGTTCTGGTGCCGGTGCTGCAGCGATTTCTTGCTTGGATATCATTTGTGCCCTTGGTGTGAATAAAAACAATATCTACGTATCAGACTCACGTGGCATTATCTCTACTACCCGTGAAAACCTTGATGAAACCAAACAGCGCTATGCTCGTGAAACCACTGCTACGACTATTGAAGAGTTGATGGATGATGTCGACATGTTCCTAGGCTTATCTATGCCTGGTACATTGACAGAAGACATGGTTCGCCGTATGGCAAAAGACCCTATCATCTTTGCGCTTGCTAACCCAACGCCTGAGATCATGCCAGAAATCGCCCATGCCGTCCGTCCAGACGTTATTATGGCAACCGGTCGCTCTGATTATCCGAACCAAGTAAACAACGCATTGTGTTTCCCTTATATCTTCCGCGGTGCATTAGATGTAGGCGCAACGACTGTCAACGAAGAAATGAAAATTGCATGCGTACGCGCCATTGCTGCTATGGCACATGTTGAAGCGACGCCAATGAGCAACGTCAAAAACGTTGAAAGTACGCCAAGCTTTGGTCGTGATTACCTGATCCCAGGACCACTTGAGCCAAACCTAATCATTGAAATCGCCTCTGCAGTCGCAAAAGCAGCTATGGATTCAGGCGTTGCAACGCTTCCTATCGCAGATATGAAAGCCTATCGTCAGCGTCTGTCTGAGTTTGTCTATAACTCAGCGTTTGTAATGAAGCCTATTTTTGCTCGTGCAAAAGCAGATCCAAAACGTATCGTTTACTGTGAAGGCGAAGACAGCAACGTACTATTAGCGGTACAAGTGGTCGTCGATGAGCAGTTGGCTTATCCAATCTTGGTCGGTCGTCCTTCAGTGATCGAAAATAACATTGCAAAGCTAGCACTACGCTTGAAAGATGGCGTGAACATTACTATCGTCAATGTTGATGATGATCCGCGCTATAACGATTACTGGAAAGGCTACTACGAGAAAAACAAACGTACTGGTGTCAGTATCGAGCTTGCTCGCCGTGATGTGCGCCGCAAAACCTCTTTAATTGGTGCGCTTTTGGTTGAAAATGGCGATGCCGATGGTATGATTTGTGGTACATTCGGTCACTATCAGCTGCATTTAAAATATGTCGGCAGAGTAATCAATAAAAAAGAAGGCATTAATGATTTTTACGCGATGAATGCGGTGCTCATGCAAGATCGTAATATTTTTATTGCTGATACCTATATCCATGAAGACCCAACGGCTGAGCAATTGGCTGAGATGACTGTATTGGCAGCTGAGCAATTGTGCCGCTTTAGCATTACCCCACGTGTGGCTTTGGTGTCGCATTCAAACTTCGGAACTTCTGATCGTGCCAGTGCGGTCAAAATGCGTAAAGTACATCAACTGCTGACCGAGATGAATGTCGATTTTGAGTTTGACGGTGAAATGCAAGGTGATGCGGCACTTGACGAACATATCCGTGCCAATGACTTGCCTTCGAGCAATCTTAAAGGTTCAGCAAATCTACTTATCTTGCCAACGTTAGATGCGTCGAACATTGCCTTTAACCTGCTCAAGACGGCAACCGGTAGCGCGTCTATCGGTCCTATTTTGTTAGGTGCAAGCAAACCTGTACATATTCTAACGCCATCAGCTACAGCGCGCCGTGTGGTTAATATGACGGCACTTGCGGTCACTGAAGCTCAGGATTTAGACAACGAGAAGCAATAATCGATTACGCTCTTCAAAGTCAAAGTGCGCAATTAAGACGGTCTTTTGCATTTTTTATAGAGACCGTCTGCTATACTAAAACCAGCCAATGCTTAAAGTATTGGCTGGTTTTTTTTGACAAAATTTAGGTTAATTGGTAGTAAATATAAAGAGAATATTATGCAAGTGTATCTCGTCGGCGGTGCGGTACGTGATCAGCTATTAGGGCGCCCTATTAAAGATAAAGACTTCGTTGTCGTTGGGGCAACAGTTACTGAGATGCTTGACGCAGGTTTTCAGCAAGTAGGCGTAGATTTCCCTGTATTTTTGCATCCAGTAAGCCGTGAGGAATATGCCCTCGCACGAACTGAGCGTAAGCAAGGTCTGGGCTATCAGGGCTTTAGCGTGCATGCCAGTATTGACGTTAGTTTAAAAGACGATTTGCAGCGGCGCGACTTGACGATCAATGCCATGGCTATAGAGGTTACTAGCTTAACCGACGATACGCCGATAAGTGGTGACGTGATTGATTACTACGGCGGATTGCAGGATATTGAAAATAAAACCCTACGTCATGTCTCAAGTGCCTTTAACGAAGACCCTTTACGGGTGCTGAGAACGGCGCGCTTTTATAGCCGCTATTACGATTTGGGCTTTACTATCGCTGATGACACGTTAGTCTTGATGCGTGAGTTGGTTGCTTCAGGAGAGCTTACCCATTTAAGTAGCGAGCGTATTTGGCAAGAATCGAGCCGTGCAATGATGCAGCTCTCCCCTCAGGTATACTGGCAACAGCTATTTGATATCGGCGCCCTTGCAGAGTACTTTGCACCGTTACATCAGGCTTGGAATGACGATCAGATACGAGAGACAGTGCAAACATCGCTATATTTCGCCGGTCAGATGCAATTGAATTTATCACAGCGTTGGGCGCTATTAATGATTAGCCTTAAGCCATCGTTATTTCAGATCAAACATATTGAAGCCATAACAGCGGTCAAAAGTATTAACGATATAGGTAATATGGCTAAAGTACCAAAGGCACAAACACAATTTGCTGGTTTATTCGTACAACAAGCTGATAAATTAAGCGTTATAACCCAACTCAGTGCTGCCGAGAAAATTGATCTTATTCAAGCCTGCAGCGCCCATAAAGAGCCTGAAAAACTCTCGCAGCTCTTGGTCACAAGCCAAGTATTGCAGTTATCTATACAGCACCGTCAGATGATGTTGGCATTAAATAGCTTTCACAGTATTGGTATGAATGATATTGATCAAAGTCTCAAAGGTACAGCGATTGGTAAAGCCTTGCGTCAATGCAGAATTGAGCATTTACAAACGCAAACAGCCTGACATAAAAAGATTAAACACTCTTTAAAATTTTAAAACCATATCCTAATTAAAACTCTATTATGACTCAAACATCTAAAAACACTCAGCCTATGATGGCATCTGCCCCCGTTATGCTTGTCACAGGTAGTGCTAAGCGTATCGGTGCTGCTATTATTCGTGCGGCTCATAAGCAAGGCTATCGCGTCATTATCCATTGTCATCATAGTGAGCAAGAGGCACATGCATTAGCAGATGCGCTGAATGATACTTGCGCTCATAGTGCTGTGGTTATTGTCGCGGATTTGTCAGTGGTAAATCAGGCAGACACTCTCAAGCACCTGACCCAAACTATCATGCAGGCATTTGGGCAACTAGACGTACTGGTACATAATGCCTCTCGCTTTTACTCTACTCCCCTTGGCAGTATTAATTATGACCAATGGGACGAGCTGCTGTTGACCAATGCCAAAGCGCCTTTATTGTTAAGCCAAGCACTACTACCTTATCTTAAGCAACAACAAGGTTGTATTATTAGTCTGCTTGATATTCATGCGCATGATAAGCCGTTTGCCAATTATACGGTTTACAATATGGCAAAAGCGGCGCATCGGATGATGGTGCAGTCTTTAGCACTGGATATGGCGCCTGGTGTACGCGTGAATGGGGTCGCGCCTGGGGTCAATATTTTACCCGATGCAGATAGCGATCAAGCGATTGATAGCGAGCAGCAAAGTAAGATTATAGGTTCCATTCCTATGCAGCGAATAGGCATCCCTGCTGACATTGCGCATAGCGTGCTCTATTTGGCGCACGCCAGTTATGTGACGGGTGAGATAATAACCGTAGATGGAGGCCGAAGTTTGACGCTGGCTGGTGGTAATTAGTGATAATTCATCAAATAGTATGCCCTATCTGCTAACTTTTACTTGAAAATATATAAAAATCAGGTATCATTGTGCGTCTAAAGGGCCCATAGCTCAGTTGGTTAGAGCAGAGGACTCATAATCCTTTGGTCGTAGGTTCAAGTCCTACTGGGCCCACCAAATTCAAACCCCGTAAACGCAATGTTTATGGGGTTTTTTGTTGTCTAGTGTTTTTAGCTGGCTTGTTAGAGTGTGCGATAAACCTCTGAGGGTGGATTTGCCTATCCCCAATGAATCAGCACCGTCAGGTACTTTACGTTTGTGTTCAACGACTAAGCTGATGGCTTCTAATTTGAATTATCAGGTATATTGATTGCGTTTGTTGGTCATACTATGTTCCTTCTTTTGTTTAGTACAACCTCTTAGCAACTGTCCAAATTTATTATGCCACTACATGCTGGCATGTCTTAGCAAGTCCTTACTGCTTTTATGAGTACTCAATTGGCTTAATTAATATCGGGGTTTGCTTTGCAAGCACCCTTGTTTATGCTTTCTGAACTTAGCAGCACACCGCTTTCAATGTAATCGTTTTAATCCTCTTAGACCAGACACTTATGGTGCATAGAAAATCATAAAAACCATCATGGTGCGAAAAAAGTGCAATATCTCCTAAAAAGACCGATATTGGTGCGTTTATTATGTATTTTGGAATGGCATAAATATTGAAGTATTAATAGCAGTTAGGAATGGTTTGTTAACTCGGCCTACCAAGCTGCTACTTTATCTTTTTGGAGAAATATATGTCTTTATTGCCAACGCTTATCACTGATACTCCTATAAGTACAAATTATCGTATCGACTCAAAACTCACATCACGTTTGTCTCTACTAGCAGTAGCCGTCGTAGGTAGCTTAAGCCTTATAGGTTGTCAGAAACCTGCAGAAACTAGCGCTGAGACCAATTCTACAGCCACAAAAACCGAAACGGCCGAGACCGCTACTACCCCTGCGGCAGATGGTGACACCATAAAAGTTGGCATCTTGCATTCTTTATCTGGAACGATGGCCATCTCTGAAACATCCTTAAAAGATACTGCTCTCATGACCATTGATGAAATTAATGCCAATGGCGGTGTGTTGGGTAAGCAGCTAGAGCCAATCGTCGTAGATCCCGCTTCTGATTGGCCGTTATTCGCTGAAAAAGCACGTCAGCTGTTAACTCAAGACAAAGTGGATGTCATATTTGGTGGTTGGACATCGGTATCACGTAAGTCCGTGCTGCCTGTCGTTGAAGAACTAAATGGTTTAATGTTCTACCCTGTGCAGTACGAAGGTCAAGAGCAATCAGAAAACATTTTCTACACTGGTGCTGCACCTAACCAACAAGCCATTCCTGCCGTTGAATATTTAATGAGCCCAGAGGGCGGTAGTGCAGAACGCTTTGTCTTACTTGGGACAGACTATGTCTATCCTCGGACTACTAACCAGATACTGCGTGCTTTCTTGAAGTCTAAAGGGGTCGCTGAAACAGACATCATGGAAGAGTACACTCCTTTCGGTTTTAGCAACTATCAGACTATCGTTGGCAACATTAAAAGCTTCTCGACGGGTAAGAAAACGGCGGTTATCTCTACCATTAATGGGGACTCAAACGTACCCTTCTATCGTGAGCTTGCCAACCAAGGCATCAAAGCCTCTGATATCCCCGTCATGGCATTCTCAGTAGGAGAAGAAGAGCTTCGCGGTATCGATACTAGCTTATTGCAAGGGCATTTGGCGTCATGGAACTACTTTATGTCGGTTAAAAATCCTGTCAATAGCGGCTTCACCAAAAAGTATAAGAAATATGCGCTAGATCATAAGCTACCGAATGCTGAAAAGGTCGTGACCAATGATCCTATGGAAGCCACCTACGTGGGTATCAATATGTGGAAACAAGCAGTCGAAAAAGCAGGTACCACTAATGTCGATAAAGTGCGTATTAGTATGGGAGGTCAGACTTTTGACGCGCCATCAGGGTATACATTAAAAATGGATGAGGAAAACCATCACTTATGGAAGCCTGTCATGATCGGTCAAATCCGTGCCGATGGTCAGTTCGATGTGATCAGCAAAACGCCAAAAGTCATTCGTGCTGAGCCATGGAGTCAGTACATTCCTAAGTAAGATTGTGGTCACCTAAACCTTAGTCCCTAATCCTTAGCCCCTTAATGGTATCAATACCAGCAACCCTTTAGCTCCTCTACTGATAAAACAGTTTTCAGTAGAGGTTAGAGGAGTGTTGACTGCAAAAAAGGAACCATCATGTCACATTACCCTTCCTATTATAAAAGTGACGCGCAAGCCAATTATTTTAACAAGACTTTTATCATCGCCTTACTATCTTTACTCTTTCTCATTGCTATCACATCAGCTGCTCATGCTCACGAGACACCAGCAGTACACAGCCACGGCGAGAAACTATCTACTAATACTGTGGCAGCGACATCCAATGCTGTAAGTGAAGAGATCTTACTTGCTCAAGACGACACCTTACTTGCTCAAAACAAGCAGTCTCTGACTACGCCTGCTAATCTTGCGGTAAGTAAAGGGGATGCTATCGAGCAGTTCGTTGCTGCTGACTTCACCAAGCGCCAAACCATGCTCAACCAGTGGCCGGGGTCAGTTGAGAGTTTGGATACTTTAGTTGAGCTGATAAAAAACGATGAGCTATACCAAGGCAATGGTGGGCAAACCTACCTACTTAACAGCGAAGATGAGCTATTTACTTATCCTGCTAAGCAGCTGACCACCGAGTGGCCGAGTGACTTGGCGCAAGTGACTTTGACCAATACGCTACGCTCAGCCTTAGTATTTGGACAAGCCAAGGTTAAGCTTGAGTCAAACGATCCTACGCAACGTGTGCAGGCAGTTGCCATCTTAGCGGACAATATCGAACAGCTAGATCCAGCACTCATAAGTACTGCTGCCACTAATGAGGAAGACGACGATGTCAAAACGGCGTTGAGTACTTTACAAGCGAGGATTGATTTTAGAGATGGCGACGTCACCAAGCAAATTGCCGCGCTTACCGTGCTTGCTGATAGCGATAGTCCACAAGTCTTAGTTGATGTCAAAAAAGCATTGGCGGCAGATAATATCGATCCTGTACTCAAATCTGCGCTGTTAGACGCTGAGGATAGTATTGAGCAGCGCATTACCATCAGTACTTGGATAGGTCATCTATTCACGGGACTTAGTACGGCAAGTATCTTACTACTCGCGGCATTAGGGCTGGCCATTACTTTTGGGCTGCTTGGGGTCATCAATATGGCCCACGGTGAGCTCATTATGATTGGTGCTTACGCCACTTATATGGTGCAAAATCTCTTTCAAGCGTATTTTCCTAGTATGACTGGATGGTATCTGGTTGCTGCTATACCCGTCGCTTTCTTAGTCAGTGCCATTATCGGCATGGTTATCGAACGAATCATTATTCGCCCGCTTTATGGTCGTGAGCTTGAAACCTTACTGGCAACTTTCGGTGTCAGTTTGATTCTTATGCAGTTGGTTCGGATGATATTTGGCGCGCAAAACGTCGAAGTCAGCAATGTCGACTGGTTGAGCGGTGCCTATCAAGTGTCCTCGAGCCTTGTACTCCCCTTCAATCGTATCGCTATTATTGGCTTTACCATCATTATTCTTATGCTACTGGTGTACTTACTTAACAAGACTCGTTTCGGGCTATTTGTGCGCGCTGTCACTCAAAATCGGCAAATGGCACGTGCAGTTGGTATCTCATCTGCTCGCATCGATATGTTGGCTTTTGGACTTGGCTCGGGTCTCGCAGGTCTCGCTGGCTGTGCTTTGGCGCAAGTAGGCAATGTCGGACCCGACTTAGGTCAAACTTATATTATTGATGCGTTCTTAGTCGTCGTGGTTGGCGGTGTTGGGCAAGTATGGGGCGCGGTATTGGCATCTTTAGGTCTTGGTGTCAGTGGTACGGTGCTAGAGATTGGCATTGGTGCTGTGATGGCTAAGATTGTATTACTGGTTCTTGTGATTTTGTTTATTCAAAAACGTCCACAAGGTTTATTTGCCCTCAAAGGCCGTTTTGTGGATTAAGGAGAACCTCATGCGTTTGACTCAATTATTATCTGATTCCCCACGTAATGCCATTTTGATTGGTTTGTGTTTTTTAGTGCTACTGATACTGCCTTGGCTCCATCTATTACCTGAAACCTCTAGTTTTCACCTGTCTGCTTACTGGATAACTTTGATTGGTAAAATAATGGCGCTCGCCATGGTAGCACTGGCTTTAGACTTGGTCTGGGGCTATGCCGGCATCCTAAGCTTAGGTCATGGTCTTTATTTTGCGCTAGGAGGTTATGCTTTTGGTATGTATTTAACGCGAGAAACGGCTGGCACAGGCTTGCCAGACTTTATGCGTTTCTTAAGTTGGACCGAGCTGCCGTGGTATTGGGCAGGCACTCAACACTTTTGGTGGGCGATGGCTCTAGTGGTATTAGTTCCCGGTCTGGTCGCTTTTATCTTTGGCTATTTTGCTTTTCGCTCCAAGATCAAAGGGGTTTATTTTTCGATTATTACTCAAGCCATGACCTATGCGGCAGCCTTATTATTCTTCCGTAACGAAACAGGCTTTGGTGGTAACAATGGCTTCACAGGTTTTACCACGTTATTGGGCTATGACATCACTGCCTCTTCAACAAGGGCTGTGCTGTGTTTTACGACTGCTTTGGCGCTGCTACTGTCCTATCTTGGACTACGCTATCTGATGAGCCAGCCTTATGGGCGCGTGCTCGGTGCCATCCGTGATAGTGAAAATCGATTGCAGTATTTAGGCTATCGCACGCTTTGGTACAAGCTTTCTGCTTGGGTATTGTCTGCAGTCATTGCTGGTATCGCTGGTGCTCTATATGTACCGCAAGTTGGCATCATTAATCCGGGTGAAATGAACCCCGTCAACTCTATCGAGATGGCAGTATGGGTGGCTGCGGGAGGCAGAGGTTCACTCATTGGTGCTATCGTAGGCGCAGGTGCAATCAATGCGATTAAGACTTATTTTACCGTCGCCTATCCGGAGTTTTGGTTGCTTATCCTAGGTGGATTATTTGTGGTGGTTACTTTATTTCTCCCTAACGGCATCATTGGCGTACTTGATCGTTTTAAAAAGGAAAAAGAATAATGTTAATAACTAATGCTGCTACTTCTAATGTTGCTACTTCCCAAAAAGTTACTAACGATGCGCTTGTTAAAAACAATCCTAGTATCAATAATCCAATGAAAAACTCTAAAAATACACCACACATAACAGTCGCAGAAAACACGCCTACCCGACCAGTCACTACTCTGGCTGAAGATTACGGAGATAGCGGGGGCTTGGCGCATCCTGTTCCCAAATCAGGGCCAGATATGAGACATGGTATTGCGCTGTATTTAGAAGACGTTAGCGTGTGGTTTGACTCGTTCCGTGCACTCAATGACTTATCTTTATACATTGAGGCAGGCGAGCTACGCTGCATCATCGGCCCTAATGGCGCAGGTAAGACGACATTAATGGATGTTATTACGGGCAAAACGCGTCCTACTAAAGGCAGTGCATTTTTCGGTCAAGTACATAATTTAGCCAAACTATCTACCGAAGAAATCGCGGAAGCAGGCATTGGTCGTAAGTTTCAAAAACCTACCGTATTTGAGAAATTTACTGTACTTGATAACTTAATGCTTGCTGCGCCAAAGGATAAGCGAGTGTCAAAAAGCTGGTTTAATCGTATTGACGCAGAAATCCAAGATACGCTTGACTCAACGCTTGATCAAATACGCCTAAAAGAGCTGATTAACAAGCCAGCAGGACTGTTGTCTCATGGTCAAAAACAGTGGCTAGAGATTGGGATGTTACTGATGCAAAGACCAAAACTTATCTTACTTGATGAACCAGTGGCAGGCATGACAGATGCCGAAACCGAACATACCGCTGAGTTATGTCTGCGCCTCAAAAAGAATCATACTTTAATCGTGGTTGAACATGACATGACTTTCATTGATGCCATAAGTGAGAAAGTGACGGTCTTAGCAAATGGTGCTATTTTGGCTGAAGGCACGTTGAGTGAAGTACAGAATAATGAAGCCGTTATTGAGACTTACTTGGGTCGATAATTGATAGTAGTGCTTAGAAATAGACCTAAAAAAGAGAGGTGCTTATATGTTAGAAATTAATGCCATAAATCAATATTATAGTGGCAGTCACATTTTACGTGATGTCACCCTCGCCGCACCGGTAGGAGAATGTAGCGTGGTACTGGGTCGTAATGGCGTCGGTAAAACCACCTTGCTTAAATGCTTGATGGGCATCCTACCAATAAAATCAGGTGAAATTTTATTAGACGGTAAGGACATTAGTCAGATGACGCCTGAGCAGCGTGTACGCGCAGGACTCGCTTATGTACCTCAAGGACGTGATATCTTTTCCACCTTGACCGTTGAAGAAAACATTCTGATTGGCATGGCGAAATTTTCTCAACGAAAAGCAAGCAAAGTACCCAAACACTTGTATGATATATTTCCAGTGCTGGACGAGATGAAGCATCGGCGCGGTGGCGATCTATCTGGTGGTCAGCAGCAGCAGCTCGCTATTGCTCGTGCGCTTGCCTCCGAGCCATCTGTGCTAGTACTTGATGAGCCGACTGAAGGTATTCAGCCCTCTATCATTAAGGACATCGGGCGGGTCATTAGGGATTTAGGTTATCAAGGTGAAATGGCCATTATACTGGTCGAGCAGTTTTATGAGTTTGCAGAAGAGCTTGCCGATAACTATACCGTGCTCTCTAGAGGACAAGTGGTAGCTCAAGGGGCTGGAGTTGACATGGCAAAAAACAACATTCAAGAGTTGGTGGCAATCTAAAAGGACACTTTCTAAAAGGGAATACAATTTTGACTTGGCAATCCTCACTACAGCTTCATTTCGACTGCGCCTCTACTGCTGCAAAAACTCGGCTGTATCATCGTGCCCATACTGGCGCACTAATGGTGCAGCGCGCGCTGTATCCTGAGCCTGATAGTACTGATAACAGTCAAGCAGGGATTTGCCATATTTATGTGTTGTATCCTCCTGCTGGTATCGCCGATGATGACCGCTTAACATTGGAATTTGACCTACACTCTAACAGCCATGCGGTGATTACCACCCCTGGAGCCGGCAAATGGTACGGGCAACGCAAATCATTACGATACTCTAGACCTAGCGACCCATCAAAATTTAACAACGGTACTCAATCGGCACATAGCAACACTTCTAACGACTGTTTTAATGATGTTGTCAGCGCAGAACAGCATATCAACGCCCGCCTCGATGACCACGCTATTCTTGAATGGCTACCACAAGAAAGTATCTATTACGATCATTCTATCTCTACTGCCAATAACCGCTTTTATTTGGCTAAAACGGCAAGTTTATTGACTTGGGATATTGCTGTGTTCGGACGTCAAGCGTATCAAGAGACGTTTGCTAATGGTCATTATGCCAACCGCTTAGAGGTATGGCGTGAGAGTGATCTATTGGTCAGTGAGTGCACTTCCCAACAAGCCAATACGCGCTGGTTTACCTCACCATTAGGACTGAACAATCAACATGTTCATGGCTCTTTTTGGGCAATACCTAGCACAGAGGTCATTGCGCCAGAACTACAGAATAATCCGCTCAAGCTCGGCCAATATTTAGATACCACTATTACCGAGATACGCCATCTCATTGATACGCAGTCATTACCTATTTATTGTACTCATAATTTTCAAGGTATTAATTGCCGTTATTTAGGGGCAGATGTGCGTGTGTGCTTTGAAGCTTTTTACCAAATTCGCGAGCTTATACGGTCTACATGGTATGCGCTTGAGCCTCATCGACCGAGAATTTGGGACACCTAATATCATGTGCTCCCACTTAATCTCATCCCTGAACAATGCTGAACCAAACCAGAATGACTCTACTTAGTACATTTAACTTGGCACATTTACTTTATGAAGATTAAAAACGGTTCATAGTCTTTAAAGCACAATAATTATTAAGGAAGCTTTATGCAATTAAATCCTACAGAGAAAGATAAACTCTTATTATTTACAGCCGGTATGGTGGCGGAACGTCGTAAAAATCGCGGCGTCAAGCTCAATTATCCTGAGTCTATCGCTTACATTAGCATGTTACTAATGGAAGGCGCACGTGATGGCAAAACCGTGGCGCAACTGATGAGTGAAGGAGCCACTTATCTCTCTGCCGATGACGTCATGGAAGGCATTGCAGAGATGATACACGATGTCCAAGTTGAAGCCACTTTCCCCGATGGCACTAAGCTGGTGACGGTACATAACCCCATCGTATAGCTTGTTTGCTATAAAGTCGTATACAACGATATTGAACTAGAGCCATTGCCGTAAGACGATTAAGGATAATAAAAATGACGATGAAAGTAGGCGAATATAAGATTAAAGCAGGCGATATGGCATTGAATGCTGGTCGCTGCGTTCAAACCATAGCAGTAATCAATACCGGCGACCGCCCTATTCAAATCGGTTCTCATTATCACTTCTATGAAGTCAATGCAGCACTGAGCTTTGATCGAGAGTCGACGCTTGGCTATCGACTCAATATCCTATCTGGCACTGCTGTACGTTTTGAGCCGGGACAAGCGCGCGAAGTGGAGCTGGTTGCCATCTCAGGTAGACAGCATATTTATGGTTTTTCGGGCAAAGTCATGGGCGTTGTAGACCCTAAAACCTCTCAAAACACCTCGAAAAAACGCATTGACCGACGTATTTATGCTGAACATTTTGGCCCTACCACAGGAGATAAGGTACGCTTGGCCGATACGAATTTATGGCTTGAGGTTGAATATGATTTGACCAGTCATATTGATCACCAGCCTGACATTGATAGTGTTAGCATTGGTGAAGAGGTTAAATTTGGCGGCGGTAAGGTTATCCGCGATGGCATGGGTCAGTCACAGCTAATAGGTGACCAAGTTGCCGATACTATTATTACCAATGCTCTAATTGTGGACTATAGCGGTATCTATAAGGCAGATGTGGCTATCAAAGAGGGCCGCATTAGTGGCATCGGTAAAGCTGGCAATCCTGATATTCAGCCTAACGTGACGTTACCTATTGGCGCGGCTACCGAAATTATCGCAGGAGAAGGTAAAATCTTGACTGCTGGCGGTATCGATAGTCATATTCACTTCATTGCACCGCAGCAATGTGAGACGGCATTGATGTCTGGTGTAACCACGATGTTAGGCGGTGGCACGGGGCCTGCTGAAGGTACTCTTGCCACCACTTGTACGCCTGGTGCCTATCATATTCACAGCATGCTAAAAGCCACTGATGCTATTCCGATGAATATCGGATTCTTAGGTAAAGGCAATGTTAGTTTACCTGCCCCCATTGTAGAGCAGATTGAAGCGGGTGCTATCGGGCTTAAGCTTCATGAAGACTGGGGCTCCACGCCCAAAGCCATTGATAACTGCCTTAGCGTGGCTGAAGAATATGATGTACAAGTGGCTATTCATACTGATACGTTAAATGAAAGTGGCTATTTAGATAGCACTCTAGGCGCGTTTAAAGACCGCTGTATTCACACCTTCCATACCGAAGGCGCTGGCGGCGGTCATGCCCCAGATATCTTAAAAGCTATTGGCGAAACCAACGTCTTACCCTCATCAACCAATCCAACGCGCCCTTTCACCATCAATACCATTGACGAGCATCTCGACATGCTCATGGTTTGTCACCATCTAAGCCCAGCCATTGCCGAAGATGTCGCTTTTGCAGAAAGCCGTATTCGTAAAGAAACCATTGCCGCTGAAGATATTTTACAAGATATGGGTGCCATCTCCATGATGAGTAGTGATTCGCAAGCGATGGGACGCGTGGGAGAAGGCATTATTCGCACATGGCAAACGGCTGATAAGATGAAAGCCCAGCGTGGTCACCTTGCTCCTGATCAATCAGCTAAAACTGAGCAATCCTTAGACAATATCATGCTAAGTCCTACGGATTCTGATAGCGGCAATGACAACTTTCGTATCAAACGCTACCTCGCAAAATACACCATCAACCCCGCTATTACCCATGGCATTAGTGATGAAGTAGGATCACTGGAGTTGGGGAAATGGGCAGATTTAGTGTTGTGGTCGCCTGCATTTTTTGGTGTTAAGCCTGATTTAATTATAAAAGGCGGTTTGATTGCAGCGGCACCTATGGGCGACCCCAATGCTTCCATATCCACCCCACAGCCTGTGCACTATCGCAGCATGTTTGGTAGCTTCCCCAAGACAGTGGCGCAGACTTGCATCACCTTTATGTCAAGTGCGGCTATTGATAAAGGTGTTGATAGGCAATTAGGATTAGAAAAGGTCATCAAAGCAGTACATAACATTCGTAAAGTACGTAAACAAGACATGAAATTCAACAGCTACTGTCCTCAGATGGAGGTCAATCCTGAGACTTATGAAGTGTATGCCGATGGTGAGCTGCTGACCTGTGAGCCTGCCGACTATCTACCGATGGCACAGCGCTACTTTTTATTCTAGCTGCTTTTTATTGTCGTGCTGATAATCCCCAGTCAGCTGTAAATCATCTATTTTAACGGACTATAGACATACTTATGAAAATTTATACGCAACGCCTTGATAAATCAGACCTGAACGCTGAACAGCAAGCCGTGATTGATAGCCAAAAACAGGCAGAAAAATTTTTATATTTAGATTTCGACACCCGTCAGCGTAGCCGTTTTAAAGCAGAAACCCAGCATCAAGAATCCATTGGTGTTGATTTGCCACGTACGGAAACCATTAAGAATGGCAGTGTGCTAGCAGACCATCAAGGCAATTTAATACAGATTATGGCCGCTAAGCAGGGATTAATCGAAGTAACTGCAGATAATAACTTTGACCTTATGAAAGGCGCTTACCATTTAGGCAACCGCCATGTGCCTTTAATGCTGACCCCTACTGCCCTCTACTTTGAGCCTGACCATGTTTTAGAAGCGATGTTACATCAACTTGGCCTACATACCCAAGCTGTACAAGCGCCGTTTGAGCCAGAGACTGGTGCTTATAAAGGCAATCAAGGCGGACATTCTCACTCTCATAGTCACAGTCATAGCCATGCACATAGCGATAACCATCAGCATAATCACTCTGACGCTCACAGCCATAATCATAATCATGACTAATCACGCCACACACTCACAGCAGACTACCCGTACCGCACAAGGTATAAATGATCTGAATAATACAGAGGTAACTGGACGTTTGCTCATGCTGGCGTCAAGCAACTTGCCTATTGGCAGTTATACCTACTCGCAAGGCATAGAACCGGCTATTGAGTCAGGGCTTATTCATGATGAAAGCAGTAGCATGGACTTTATGAGTGATTATCTGGAGCTGGCATTATGTCGTTATGAGCTACCGCTACTAGCGCTCATGATTGAAGCCATTATGATTGAGGACGTCGCACTTGCTGATGCTTTAGGTGCAGATTACCACGCTAGCCGCGAAACCAAAGAATTCGTCTATGAGTCAAGTCAATTAGCACTGTCTTTATCCGCATGGCTTGATAATGTCCTTGAGCTCAATGTGCCTGATAGCTTACTCGCTCATGGGTTTTTGCCACTGTTTGCCCATATCAGCTCGCACTGGCAATTTAACCCTGTACAAGCCATGACCACTTACGCTTTTGGTCAAATCGAAAATATGGTGCTGGCTGCGGTCAAGACTGTACCGCTTGGACAAATGGCAGGACAGCGAATCATTTGGCAGCTGCAACAGCTACTAAGCCAACAAGTACAGCCACTGGCTGCTCGCGTCAAGCAAAGCTTTTTGTACGCTCAAAGGCTGCCGTTAATGGCAGATAGCTCTGACATAACGATATCAAAACTAAATCTACTTTATCAACAGCTACAAATATCAGCCAACTTACCAAATTTAGCGCTCCTGTCTTGCCAGCATGAAAAACAATATAGCCGCTTATTTCGCTCTTAATCGCTGATAACCCTACCAACTTATTAAGGATATTTATTTATGGCACTGACACCCAAAGTCGAAAACAAACATTCAGACACGACATTATCACCACTACGCCTAGGTATTGGTGGCCCTGTAGGCTCAGGAAAAACGGCATTAACGCTGAGATTGTGTCAACGCCTGCGCGATGATGTCAATATGGCAGTGGTGACCAATGATATATATACCAAAGAAGACTCTGAATTTTTAACGCGTCATGAGGCCATGCCAGCCGAGCGCATTCGCGGTGTCGAAACGGGTGGCTGCCCGCATACTGCCATCCGTGAAGATGCCTCGATTAACCTGTCTGCCATCGCCGAATTACAGCAGCAGTTTGCAGGTCTTGAGCTTATTATCATCGAGTCTGGTGGCGATAATTTGGCAGCAACTTTTAGCCCTGAATTGTCCGACTTGACGCTATATGTCATTGACGTCTCGGCAGGCGATAAAATCCCTCGTAAAGGCGGGCCTGGTATCATGAAATCGGACTTGCTCATTATCAATAAAACCGACCTTGCCCCTTTCGTAGGCGCGTCACTTGAGGTGATGGCACGTGATGCCAAAAAAATGCGCGGCGATAAGCCTGTGGTCTTTAGCAACATGAAAACAGGCGAAGGCGTTGATGACATCGTTGCTTTTATCCTTGATAAAGGCATGATAAATGTGGCGTAAGACCATGCCTATAATGCCACATGCTATGGCATAAATAGCCGTTCTTAAAACTACTAAATGGTAAGCGGGTTATCAAACAGTGATCATATTGATTTGTTTACACATTAAGGATTTATCATGACCATAAAAACCTCACAAACCATGATATAGTCAATTCCAAATAAAACAGATACGTTATGTTCCAACGCAGTACTGGTATAAATTTTTCTGGCGTGCTGTGCCTACGCCGACAGAGGCTGCGTAAAACTCATCCCAGTCCTACTGTATCGCTTTAATACTGAATTCACTATACGTAAAAATTTCATCAGCAAAACGTCAACGGCTAGTGGATTAGCATTGTTATCATTAAAAAAGCCGAATGCTACTTTTAATCGTAGCATTCGGCTTTTTAGTCGGATTTTCTAACCGTTAGAAAGAAGTACGGCGATAGTCGCGGTATTTAGGTAACCAGAAGTTAGCTTTTAATCGACGTTCTAAGTTTTCTGCCGTGACTGGTAATGCCAGTTTATCTTCAATTGCTTGCAGGGCAACTGCATAGGCTATTTTTTCACTGATTTCTCTAATGAATTTAATGGGCGGCAATATGGCACCTGGCGCTTTTTCATATTCTACTGAGATATCTGCAAGTGCTTGACTTGCCGCCGTCAGCATATTATCGCTGATACCCGTTGCACGTGCTGCTAATACACCTAAACCAATGCCTGGGAATATATAGCTGTTATTACACTGAGAGACTTCAAAAGACTGACCTTCAAAAGTGGTATTAGGAAAAGGACTGCCCGTTGCAACAATGGCCTTACCACGACTCCAGTTGGTCACTTCTTGCGGTGTTGCTTCAACACGAGACGTTGGATTTGATAGCGGCAATACAATAGGATGTTCAGTATTAGCACATAAAGCTTCGATTACCTCTTGGGTAAACAGACCTTTTTGTCCGCTTACACCAAACAATACGGTTATTTTTGCTTGTTTAACCACTTGCGCTAAACCGAGTTTCTGACTTTTATCCCAACTTTCAATAGTAGATTCTTTTTGTACCAACGGTACTTGGAATTCTTGTAGCTCTGTCATGCTATCGGTTAGCAAACCATAACGATCAACCATAAATACTTGTCTGCGCGCCTGCGCCTCACTCAATCCTTCACGCTGCATTTGACGAATAATATGCTCAGCGATACCGCAACCTGCCGATCCTGCACCTAAGAAAGCGATGTTTTGTTGACTAAGTTTCTGGCCTTTATTTAAACACGCTGCAATCAAAGTACCAACTGAAACAGCAGCAGTTCCTTGGATATCGTCATTGAAGCAACATAGTTGATCACGATATTTATTCAATAATGGTGTGGCGTTCGTTTGTGCAAAATCTTCAAATTGCAATAACACTTCTGGCCAACGACGTTTAACGGCTTGAATAAATAAGTCGACAAATTCATTATATTCATCGCCAGAAATTCGTGGATTTCTCCAGCCCATGTACATAGGGTCATCAAGAAGCTGTTGATTATTGGTGCCTACGTCTAATAATATGGGTAGGCAATAAGCCGGGCTAATACCACCACAAGCCGTATATAAAGATAATTTACCAATTGGAATGCCCATTCCTCCAATACCTTGATCGCCTAAGCCCAAGATACGTTCGCCATCGGTGACAACAATCACTTTTACTTTTTGTTTGGTGGCGTTTTGCAGCATGTCATCGATTTTATGGCGCTCAGGATAAGAGATAAATAAACCACGTTTCCGGCGATAAATTTGTGAGAATTTTTCACAAGCTTGCCCAACCGTAGGGGTATAGATGAGCGGCATGACTTCCTCAATATGCTGCTCAATCAAATGGTGAAATAATGTCTCATTAGTGTCTTGTATATTACGCAAATAAATATGCTTATCCATATCACTGGTAAATGAGCGTAGTTGAAGATAAGCACGTGATGACTGCTCTTCAATCGTCTCAATATTATGAGGTAATAGACCGGTTAAATTAAAGCTATCGCGCTCCTCTGATGAAAAAGCACTGCCCTTATTCAATAAAGGGGTTTCTAATAGTGCAGGACCTGCAAAGGGGATATATAACGGACGTTGGTTTAACATGATAAAATCTTCTTATTTAAATATATGATGGTACGAAGTTAAGGGTTTAAATATTTTTATAAATGCATTAAATAACAGAGATTATTTAAATTGCTATCTTGATCTAACTTTCTTAGAATCATTCAAACTCACACACTCAAAAGTGATACCTATAAGAAATCCAATGTCTTTCATAAGCCCCTTAGCCTTGATAATAAAGGGTTTCTTTTATTGTGATTGCTTTATTGAATAAGTGGTTTTTGGTAGGTTAGAGATTAAGCGATACTGAAGAAACTGTAAAGCTATAGTACAGAATTTGAAGCAGAAGCGATCGAAAAGATAACAGACAATAACGCTAACGTAAGTGTAACGGCGCAGTAATTAGCAATAGCAATAGCAATAGCAATAGCAATAGCAATACAAGCGTTATCCAACTGACATAACCAATCAAGGCAAAAGTATCGGCACGGAACCATAATATACTGACGTTATGGCAGCTCTTAAATAAATCATGCAACTGAAATTGCAATCATGAATCATTTCTGTCAAGACATAAAACAACAAATAGGACTAATGTCAGCTATTCACGAAAAACAGTCAGTGTAATAGTCTAGAGAAGTCTAGCACAAAGGTTATTTAAAAACACCTTGTTACAACTTACTATTAGTGCTATATTTTAATCAGTTGATGAGTATCTACTCTTTGACATGGTTAATTTTTTAAATCTGAAAAACACACAAACCAAACTGTATGAGTCAGGAAGACTCTTGCATTAAATTCGCATGAACCCCTGCTTATACAACTATTGTGCCCCTTTATATGCACTCACAAGGATGTCAATCATGTCGCTACAAAACCCAATTTTTATTCCTGGTCCTACCAATATCCCTGACAGATTACGTCGCGCGATGAACGTGCCGACGCAAGATCACCGTGCTCCTGATTTCTCAGACACGTTCTTACCCGTGCTTGCTGATTGTAAAAAGGTATTTGGCACCCAAGATGGCGAAATCATCTTGTTTACCTCTAGCGGCACAGGCGGCTGGGAAGCGGCTATTAGCAACACCTTATCACCTGGTGATAAAGTTCTGATTGCACGCTATGGTATGTTCTCGCATCGCTGGATCGATATGTGTCAGCGCCACGGACTTGATGTACAAGTTGTAGAATGCGATTGGGGAACAGGCGCACCTGCTGACCAATTTCAAGCTATTTTGAGCGAAGATACGGCACACGAAATCAAAGCCGTCATGGTCACGCATAACGAAACAGCAACAGGTGTTTTAAGTGATATTGGCGCCGTTCGCGAAGCCATGGATAGCAGTGACCACCCTGCTTTATTATTCGTAGATGGTGTTAGCTCAATTGCTTGTGTCCCTTTTGAGATGGATGCTTGGGGCGTAGACGTTGCTGTTGCCGGCTCACAAAAAGGCTTTATGCTCGCAACGGGTATGGCAATATTGGGCGTCAGTCAAAAAGCTTTGAGTCATATGGATGAGGCAAAGCTTCCACGTACTTATTTTGCTTTTCGTGATATGTTAAATGCCAATGCCAACGGCGGCTTCCCTTATACGCCACCATTAAATCTCATCTATGGCCTAAGAGAAAGTCTTGAGATGTTGTTTGATGAAGGTCTTGAGAATGTTTATGCACGTCATTACCGTCTAGCCGAAGGCGTACGACAAGCGGTTAGCGCTTGGGGTATGAAACTGTGTGCAAAAACACCTGACCTTTATTCTAATACCGTCAGCGCCATCTTTGTTCCTGAAGGCTTTGACAGTAATAAGCTGACCGATCATGCTTTTAATAAATACGGTATCTCATTTGGTATTGGTTTGGGCGAGATGAATGCTAAAGCATTTAGAATCGGTCATCTAGGTTCATTAACTGAAGTTATGGTACTAGCAGGGCTTGCAACGATTGAGATGGCGATGGTTGATTTGGGCTACCCTATTAAACTCGGACAAGGCGTTGCTGCTGCGCAAGAGTATTATCGCAACAGCGCACCAACTAAATAAAATTTATTAGATAACAAGCTATTAAACAAAATAGCAATTAAACAAAAGAATAAAGGACTGTTTTTTATGATCACAAACGAAGATGGATTAGTGATTCCAACCCTTGATGATATGTTAGAGGCGCATGAGCGCATCAAACCCTATATCCATCGCACCCCTGTTTTGACCTCGCGCTTTTTAAATGAGCTGGCAGGCTGTGAGATGTTCTTTAAATGTGAGAACTTCCAAAAAGCAGGCGCTTTTAAAGTACGCGGCGCATCAAACGCCGTATTTGGTCTGTCTGACGAAGATGCCAAAAATGGCGTTTGTACACACAGCTCAGGTAACCATGCCCTATCTTTATCTTATGCTGCAGGCCAGCGTGGTATACCATGTAATGTGGTGATGCCGCATAGCGCGCCTGAAGCTAAAAAAGCCGCGGTACGTGGCTATGGCGGTATCATCACCGAATGCCAGCCATCAACCACATCGCGTGAAGAAGTCTTTGCCAAAGTTCAAGCAGAAACAGGCGGCGACTTTGTCCATCCGTACAATGATCCACGCGTTATCGCTGGACAAGCCACTTGCTCACGTGAGTTTTTAGAACAAATGGAAGAGATTGGTGAAAAACCTGATATGGTTGTGGCACCCATTGGTGGTGGCGGTATGATTTCAGGTACTTGTTTGACGTTATCTAATCTAGCCCCTGATGTCAAAATCTATGCAGCAGAGCCATTAAACGCTGATGACGCTGCACGCTCATTTAAAGCCGGTCATATTATCGCTGATGATGCACCAAACACGGTTGCCGATGGTTTAAAAGTGCCGCTGAAGGATTTGACTTGGCATTTTGTTAGCAATTATGTGACTGATATTTTGACCGCGACTGAAGAAGAAATCGTTGAAGCGATGAAACTGACTTGGACGCATATGAAGATCGTCATTGAACCAAGCTGTGCCGTGCCGCTTGCTGTCATTTTGAAGAACAAAGACGTTTTTGCAGGTAAAAAGGTTGGCGTCATCATCACTGGTGGTAACGTTGATCTCGACAAGTTGCCTTGGAATTAATGATCGGCAACTAAATATCAGTAATTAGGTATCAATAACTGATTACAAATGGAGCGTTAACTAAGCGCCAGTAATGCGCAAGTTTAAACGGCTTTTTATAACACTAACTAATAACATGGAAGAATTAAAATGACAATGACTGCCGAATTAGAAGTAGGTTACAACGTACCCGCCGCTGTTGGTATGGACGAAGCTGACATTCAAACCCCTTGTTTGATCTTGGATCTTGACGCCCTTGAGCGTAACGTCAAAAAAATGGGCGATTATGCTAAAGCCCATAATATGCGTCACCGTAGCCACGGTAAAATGCACAAATCAGTTGACGTACAAAATTTACAAGAAGAGCTTGGCGGCGCTATTGGCGTTTGCTGTCAAAAGGTCTCTGAAGCAGAAGTATTCGTACGTGGTGGCATTAAAGACGTGTTGGTATCGAACCAAGTCCGTAATCCAGCTAAAATTGAGCGTTTAGCGAATCTACCTAAGTTGGGTGCAACCATCACCGTTTGTGTCGATGATGTCGATAACGTCGCTGAGCTATCAGCTGCTGCGACCAAAGCAGGCACTGAACTGAACTGCTATATCGAAATCGACTGCGGCGCTGGACGTTGTGGTGTAACGACGACTGAAGCGGTTGTTGAGATTGCCAAAGCAATTGATGCCGCTGAAAACCTAAAATTCACTGGTATCCAAGCTTATCAAGGTGCGATGCAACATATGGACAGCTTTAGCGATCGCAAAGCGAAAACACAAATCGCTATCGATCAAGTACAAGAAGCAATCGATGCATTAACTGAAATCGGGCTAAAACCAGAATTTGTATCGGGTGGCGGTACAGGTAGTTATTACTTCGAAAGTAATTCAGGTGTTTTCAACGAATTACAGTGTGGCTCTTACGCATTTATGGATGCCGATTACGGTCGTATTTTAGATGAAGACGGCAACCGCATCGATGCTGGTGAGTGGGAAAATGCGTTATTTATCCTAACGTCTGTGATGAGCCATGCCAAAACCGACAAAGCCATCGTTGATGCTGGTCTAAAAGCTCAGTCAGTTGATAGCGGCCTACCGTTCATCTATGGTCGTGACGATGTTGAATATGTTAAATGTTCAGACGAGCATGGCGTAGTCAGCGATCCAAATGGCGTACTGGAAATCAATGAAAAACTAAAACTGGTACCTGGTCATTGTGATCCTACTTGTAACGTTCATGATTTCTATATTGGTGTGCGTAATGGTAAAGTTGAAACCGTATGGCCAGTATCTGCACGCGGTAAAATGTACTAAGCACTGTATTAGGAACTATAAGCTAAATTAGTATGATTCTATCCGTTTAGTTTAGATGGGCTGTTGTAGCTTTAGCCTACAGCAGCCCTTATTCATTTAAAGTATTCAAGAATTACAAATCAAAAAGTATAAAAAGGAATTTATAATGAGTGAAGCAAATAGTGTTAATAGTGACGAAGGTTTATTGATCGTATCAGAAGACGCTTGCAAATCGGTGATTGATCGCCCTTCTGCATTTATCGCCGTTGAAAATGTTTTTGCGTCAATGTCACGAGGGGACGCCTATAACTTCCCTGTTATCCGCGAAGCCATTGGCTATGCTGATGCGTTATACGGCTTTAAATCAGGTTTTGACCGTGCAGGAAAATCACTAGGTCTAAAATCAGGTGGCTACTGGCCAGGCAATGCGGCTAAAGGCTTGACCAATCATCAATCCACGATTTTCTTATTCAATCCAGATAATGGTAAATTGCGTGCACTGGTCGGCGGCAACTATTTAACTGCCGTACGTACCGCCGCCGCATCGGCCGTATCAATCGCCCATCTAGCACGTAAAGACAGCAAAGTACTTGGTATGGTCGGCGCCGGTCATCAGTCTACTTTTCAGCTGCGTGCCGCTCTTGAGCAACGCAATTTCGAAAAAGTAGTCGCTTGGAATAAGAATAAAGATCGTCTCAAAAACCTACAAGCCGTCGCTGAAGAATTAGGCGTACCGTTTGAAGCCGTTGAGCGTGAGCAGTTATGTAGCGAGGCGGATGTAATCATTACTATTACTTCAGCGTTTGAGCCATTACTGATGAAAGAGTGGATCAAACCCGGTACGCATATCGCCTGTATGGGTACCGATACCGTTGGTAAGCAAGAAGTTGATGTCAACTTAGTAGCGGCTGCTACTGTATTTACAGATGAAATCGCGCAATCAATCAGTCTTGGTGAAGCCCAGCATGCGATTAAATCTGGTGCTATCAAAGAGAGTGATATCACCACGCTTGGTGATGTTATTAATGGAGATCACCCAGGTCGCAGCTCAGATGATGAAATTACCTTGTTTGATGGTACAGGTGTTGGTTTACAAGATTTAGCAGTAGCCTCTGCTGCCGCTAAGCTTGCCCTTGAAAAAGGCAAAGCTCAGCATATCTCTTTATAACTCTCGTCGCAATTAGGACATTAGCTATTGTATTTTACAACCGCCAAATAATAAGTGTATTTGGCGGTTTTTTATAATACTGATATAAGCAGAGGACAACTATCACTACCTTCTTCTATATCACTTTAAGATTTGTCTCAAGCCATTCACAATACTATATTTGAACAATCGCTCAATAACGATTACAATGGATAAATGTCATATTTTACGTATATCTATGACTAGATTTTGAACAGTCATTTATAACATAACTATATGAAAAACTAGCTTATAGTAGGAATACAGCGTTATTCTTTGCTAAGTGATTCTTTACTACATGATGTTTTATATTATTTATCTGGATAACCCATGATTAAAAAAATAGTGTTGATATTCGCGGTCTTGATTGGCGTCATTGGCTTTTTTTATTTTGACCTCAATGAATTATTAACACTTGAGGGCTTAAAAGGCTCGATGGATCATTTTGAGCAATATAAAACACAGTCGCCATGGTTAGTCATCGGCGGCTTTTTTGTAGTCTACATCTTAGTCACGGCATTATCCTTACCCGGTGCCGCTATTTTAACCTTGGCAGCCGGTGCTTTATTCGGTTTAGTACAAGGTATATTGGTCGCCTCATTTGCCTCAAGTATCGGTGCCACCCTCGCTTTTTTGACCTCGCGTTATTTGTTACGCGATACCATCAAACAGCGTTTTCCTGACCGTCTTGCTTCCATCGATGCTGGGGTAAAAAAAGAAGGCGGATTTTATTTATTTACGTTACGTTTGGTGCCGATATTCCCCTTTTTCCTTATCAACTTATTGATGGGTCTGACTGCTATCAAAGCAAGGACCTTTTATTGGGTCAGCCAAATCGGTATGCTTGCCGGCACCTTTGTATTTGTGAATGCCGGTACACAGTTGGCACAAATCGAGCAGTTATCTGGCATTTTGTCCTTTAATCTGCTGGCTTCATTTGCATTATTAGGGTTATTTCCGCTGATAGCAAAAGGCATATTAACGATACTTAAAAAACGCCGTGTCTATAAAAACTATCATAAGCCCAAAAAATTCGACCGGAATATGATTGTGATTGGTGCCGGTGCTGGCGGACTCGTTACCAGCTATATTGCTGCGACCGTCAAAGCAAAAGTCACATTGATTGAAGCAGGTGAGATGGGCGGCGACTGCTTAAACTATGGCTGCGTCCCCAGTAAAGCGCTGATAAAAAGCGCAAAAGTGGTTGAGCAGATACGCCATGGCGAGCGTTACGGACTCAACAATACCCAACCGGATTTTGCATTCAAGAACATCATGGCTCGCATTCATAAAGTCATTGCTGATATCGCTCCAAATGATAGTATCGAGCGTTATACGAGCTTGGGTGTCGAGGTATTGAAAGGCTATGCAAAGCTCATTGATCCATGGACGGTTGAGATTGCCCTCAACGATGGCGGCATTCAGACATTAACCGCGCGCTCTATCGTTATCGCGACGGGCGCACGCCCCTTTGTCCCAGACCTACCGGGTTTAGATGAGACAGGTTATGTGACAAGCGATACTCTCTGGGATAAATTTGCAAAACTTGATAAAGCGCCGAGCAAGCTGGTCGTACTTGGCGGCAGACCCATTGGCTGTGAGCTGGCACAATCCTTTGCTCGTTTAGGTTCTGCTGTGACCCAAATCGAAAGAGGCACGCGACTGATGAAAAAAGAGGATGTCGAGGTTTCTGTATTTGCGCAAGAAGCACTGACTGAGAGTGGCGTTACTATCTTAACCTCACAGCAAGCAATTCGCTGTGAAACTCGTGATGGCAAAAAACATATCATCGTTGCACCAAAAGGCAGCACTGATGATCAACAAGAAACTGCCATTGAGTATGACGAGTTGATTTGTGCAGTCGGTCGTAGTGCGCGCCTAGAAGGCTACGGACTTGACACCTTGGGCATCGATACTGAGCGCACCATCAATACCGATGAGTATCTTGAAACGCTTTACCCCAATATCTATGCGGCAGGTGATATCGTAGGTCCTTATCAATTTACTCATGTAGCTTCCCATCAAGCATGGTACGCTGCGGTCAATGGCTTATTTGGTCATCTTAAAAAATTCAAAGTAGATTATCGCGTGATTCCATGGACGACGTTTATTGACCCAGAAGTAGCACGAGTGGGCTTAAATGAGCAAGAAGCGATTGATAAAGGCATCGACTTTGAAATCACACGTTATGACTTTAAAGACTTAGATCGGGCAGTAACCGAAAGCGCCAATCATGGCTTTATCAAGGTCATTACCCCAAAGGGCAAAAATAAGATATTGGGTGTGACTATCGTCGCTGAACATGCCGGCGACTTGATGGCTGAGTTTGTACTGGCCATGAAACACAATCTAGGGCTGAATAAAATACTGGGCACCATTCATATCTATCCAACATGGGCAGAAGGCAATAAGTATGCAGCTGGGGAATGGAAACGCAATCATGCGCCTAAAAAAGCGCTACAGTTGCTTGAGAAGTATCATACTTGGCGTCGAGGTTAATTCATGCACCCTCCTAGCTTGCCCGCAGCTTTGACAATACCAAAAAAACTGAGCCGCTATAGCGCCTTTATCATAGTGCTTGGTATATGTGTTGGCATCTCTGCAAGTACCGCTTCGACTCTCACTGCCATGGATAATAAAAGCACCTTGCAGTGGCAGCAGATGGTACAAGCGGGTGAAAATCAAGACGTTTACTTTCATACTTGGGGCGGGGATCCACAAATTAATGCCTATATTCAGTGGGCTGCAAAAGAGGTCGATAAAAAATATAATATTAACTTGGTTCATGTCAAATTAAGCGACACCAGTGAAGCTGTCAGCCGTGTCCTTGCAGAAAAATCTGCCAATAATAATGATAAAGGTAGCGTTGATTTAATTTGGATCAACGGTGCGAACTTTGCTGCTATGAGTGAGAATAAATTACTATTAAAGGACTGGGCGTCTACTCTACCGAACTTTGCTCTGACTGATCCTGATCACAATCCCTCTGTTACTCTTGACTTTGGCATACCTACCAATGGTATGGAAGCGCCATGGGGACAGGCGTCATTGACTTTTTATTATGATAACTTAGCGATGAATAAGCCGCCTGCTACCTTGCAGCAATTAAAGATGTGGGCACAGCAGACCCCCGGACGTTTTGGCTACCCAAAGCCGCCTGATTTTTTGGGTATGAGTTTTTTGAAATACGCTTTGGTCATGCTGCATGAGCAAAATGATAGTAAGAATGGAACCACTCTCAGAGCAGAGCTTAACCAGCCGGTAGATGCACAAAACAAAGATTTGATACTCAATCCGCTGTGGGATTTTTTGGATGAGCTGCATCCCATGCTATGGCGAAAAGGTGAGCAATTCCTGCAAAGCGGCGCACAAATGCGGCGCTTGGTAGATGATACAGAGCTCAGCTTGGCTTTTACCTTTTCAGGATCCGAAATACCAGCTGCCGTTCAGCGCTATGACTTACCGCCCAGTATTCGCAGTTATGCTATGACAGATGGCAGTTTAAGCAATACTCATTTCGTTGCTATTCCTTATAATGCAAGCCATGCAGCCGCAGCACAACTGGTGGCAAACTTTTTATTGAGCCCAGAAGCACAGGCGCATAAACAAAACCCAGCTGTCTGGGGAGATAAAACCGTGCTGGTTCAATCGACACTGAGCGCCGAGCAGCAAGCACTCTTTAAAGCCAATAAACCGCATGCAAGCGCCCTACCTTTTGATGCCATTAAACGAATCGTCAGTGAACCACACCCCAGCTGGGTCGACGCCATTATGCAAGGTTGGCAAGCACGCTACGGAGTTAGCGAATGAAAAAATTCATTCATAGAAACGAGGCTGACACTGATAACAGCAATCCTGATGGCGTGAATACTGACACTCTCCATACTGCTATTGTTCATTCTAATCTAAGCACTCAAATAGCCACGACCTATAAAGCTGACCTTTTTACGCGTTTAGTGACCCTAAGCCCCAGTCTTTTACTAATACTCCTTATTTTTCCTGTATTAGGAGGTTTGATAAGCGTCATCCTGCCAGCGTTTGGCTGGGTGCCTGCTCTAGAAACAACGACATTTGGTCTACAAGGATTTAAAGCGCTGGGTGACACTCTAGGACTTAAAAAAATGGTCGCGCTCAGTGTAGCAACCGGATTTCTCAGCACCCTACTCGCCTTTGTCATTGCGATTATGATATTGGCGACGTTTTTTAATAGTCCTTGGCTCACACGTATTGAACGTTTGCTTAGCCCTATTTTAGTGATCCCGCATGCCGCAGCGGCGATTGCCGTTGGGTTTTTGATTGCACCCTCTGGCATGATTGCACGAATGATATCGCCATGGCTCAGTGGTTGGGAGCTGGCACCACAGGGGATACTACCGCATGACCCTTATGGCATCAGTATCATCTTAGGTCTAGTACTCAAAGAGCTGCCTTTTCTATTGTTAATGGCACTTGGCGTGTTCGCACAGCCTGAGCTTGGTAAAAAGCTGCGCCAACAATATCAAGTTGCGCTAAACTTAGGCTACTATCCCATCACTGCCTTTTTCAAAGCAGTATTTCCTATACTGTACTCCTTCTTGCGTTTGCCTATTTTGGCAGTCCTCGCTTACGCCAGTGCCAGTGTTGAGATGCCATTAATTTTAGGACCCAACACTCCGCCCACGCTTGCTGTCACTATCATGCAGTGGTTCAATGATGTTGATTTGAACTTACGTATCAAAGCCTCGGCTGGGGCAATATTACAGCTACTACTGACAGGCAGCTTAATTGCATTATGGCTTGGCGGTGAGCGTATGGTCAAAGCGCTATGCAGTGACGCATTGGTTAATGGAAAACGCCAGTATAAGGATGTTATTTGGCAGAAACTCACTGCAAGCGCCACGGTATTCATCATAGGGTTTATCGCCCTCTCGCTCATTGGTCTGCTGATGTGGTCTTTAGCTGGCTATTGGCGCTTCCCTGCCGCCCTGCCAGAGCAGCTCGTACTATTACACTTTCAAAGCGCCTTGATGCAAATAAGCACACCATTATTTAACACCCTTGCCCTTGGTATCGTCTCCACCCTTTTTGCTATTGCCATAACGGTACTGTGCTTAGAGGCAGAGCAGTTAAGCAATAAACCCATCTCAAATTTTACCAGCTTGATTATTTACCTGCCACTTCTGGTGCCGAGCATTGCTTTCTTATTTGGCTTGGTGTGGTTACAGCAACTTGTCCATAACCAAGCGGCATTTTTTAACGTCGCTTTTACCCACTTCTTATTTGTACTGCCCTATGTATTTTTATCCCTTGCCAGCAGCTATAGAAGGTTAGATAAGCGCTTTGCCACTGTAGCAGCCAGTCTTGGAGCGCCGCCTATGAGAGTATTCTTCCAAGTTAAGTTACCGCAGTTATTTGCACCGCTACTCATCGCAATGGCACTAGGATTGGCGGTGAGTTTTGGTCAATATCTGCCAACGTTACTCACGGGCGGCGGACGTATTGCTACCATTACGACCGAAGCGGTGACGCTTGCTAATGGTGCCAGCCGCCGTACCAGCGCCGTATATGCCATTATACAAATGGGGTTACCACTGATTGGCTTTATGGTGGCATGGCTGCTACCGAAGTATTTTTTCAGAAGTGGCGTGCGTTAGAATGTTCAATCATAAAAAAATTTTTAAACTTCATTTATCTGTGTCTCTTTTATTTTGAACTGAAGATTTTTTTAACTGGCTATATTTTTAATTGACTACATAAAGGCCCTTTAATGCAATCATCTTTAGAGATAAAAAATCTACAGCTCTTTCGAGAAGATAAATTGCTCCTTCAGTTAGATGAACAGATTGAAGGTGGTGACATTCTCACTATCATGGGTCCATCTGGTAGTGGCAAGTCAAGTTTGTTAAATTGGATGACTGGCACCTTGCCGAGCGGCTTGAGTGCCACGGGTGAGGTTTGGCTACATGGTCAAAACATCAGTCACCTGCCCGCGCATTTACGCCATATCGGCATTTTGTATCAAGATGCGCTGTTATTCTCGCATTTATCGGTTGCAGGAAATATTGCTTTTGCAATGCCTAAGGGCAATAAAGAGCAGCACTTTGAACAAATAGCAGACGCACTTGATCAAGTGGGTTTGGCAGGTATGGAAAATCGACATCCCGATAGTTTGTCTGGGGGTCAGCAAGCCCGTGTTGCGCTGCTGCGTACTCTGTTAAGCGAACCTAAAGCGATATTATTGGACGAACCTTTTAGCAAACTTGATAGTCAGCTTAGAGCGGAAACCCAACAATTGGTATTCAGTCAAATCCGTCAGCATAAGTTACCTACCATCATGGTTACCCACGACCATAGCGATGCTGAAGCAGCAAACGGCAAAATCATTCGCCTTTGATAAGAAATTGTTTGTCTGATAAACAGCCTTTAGCTTTTGATAAAATAAAAAGCTTGATAAACAATACTTAGAAACCAGTATAAAAAGTGCGACTGCTTGCTTCTAAAAGAATGACGATACAAAAGGCAAAAATATGCTCGATAAGTTTATTACCCCCATCATCAAGCCTCTATTAGAGCCATTGGTCGTACTATTTTATAAGGGTGGTATTACCGCAAATCAGTTGACTGTCACTGGTTTTCTCATTGGTATGTTGGCGTTGCCATTGATTGCTTTTGAGCTGTGGAATGCAGCACTAATTGCTATTATATTGAACCGTGTTTTTGATGGATTAGATGGTGCACTGGCACGTTATGCTGGCCAAAGCTCAAGTGCGGGCGGCTATTTAGACATTACCCTAGATTTTTTATTCTATGCAGCGGTGCCACTCGGCTTTGTATTGGTTAATCCCGAGCAAAACGCTATTGTAGGCGCATTGTTATTAGCCGCCTTTATTGGCACTGGCTCTAGCTTTTTGGCCTTTGCTATTGCAGCTGAAAAATTCCAATTAGATAAGCCGCAATTTAAATATAAGAGCTTTTATTATCTAAATGGTCTCACTGAGGGTACTGAAACCATTGTTTTATTTATCGCCTTTTGTATTTGGCCACAGCACTTTGTGGTATTAGCAAGTATTTTTGCAGCGGCCTGTGCGGTTACTATTATGACTCGTATATATGGCGGTTATCATACGCTTAAACGGCTCGAAACCGATATACATAAGCCCATTAAGGAGGTCAGTAATGGCGAATGAGATGTGGTGGCGTTTGGGCTTTTTCTTTAGCATATTGGTCATTATGATGCTCATTGAGCATAGGCATCCCGCACGTCAATCACCAATTAAGAGTAGCACACGTTGGTTTGCTAATCTTGGATTGGTATTTGCCTCTTCTTTTGTTGCGCGTTTGGCAGTCCCCATTGGGCTGACAACGGTCGCCATTTATAATCAAGAAAACGGTATCGGTTTATTTAATTTAATTGAGATACCGAATATCGCGGCTATTATTTTAAGCTTATTGTTGCTTGATATGGTTATCTACTGGCAGCATCGTTTATTTCATCGAGTGCCGATTCTCTGGCGCTTGCACCGTGTCCATCACGCTGATTCGCATATCGATGCCAGCACTGGGCTTAGATTTCATCCTATCGAAATTGTCTTAAGCATATTGCTTAAGCTTGTTGTCATTAGTGTGCTTGGTGTCCCTGCTATCGTGGTACTTATATTCGAGATTGCCTTAAATGGGTTGGCTATGTTTAATCATGCCAATATTCGTCTGCCACCAGTGATTGAGAAGCCTTTACGCATGATTCTAGTCACGCAAGTCTTACACCGTATTCATCACAGCCAACGGGCCAGTGAGACCAACTCCAATTATGGCTTTAGTGTGACTTGGTGGGATTGGCTTTTTGGTAGTTATAAAAGCCAAGGATTCAAACCTGATCAAGCATTAGATATTGGTTTAAAAGAGTATCCCGATGCCAAGCAAAATGCCTCGCTATGGGGATTGTTGCTCATGCCTTTTAAAAATAAACCTTCTATAAATCAATCCAATCAAAAATAAATGCAGCATCTAACCATCACTAAACGGGTAATATGGACTATTAATTGCTAGCAAAACCTTTAATTGTTAACCAGCGTTACAAATATTTGAGCAATCATTCAATTTATATTTGAGTGATTGCTCAAAATCATTTATAGTGGTGTCAGTTATCAAGTAGAAGGTAATACCTTTACGATAATAAGTTTTAACTTTAATCACATATCATCATTGTTTTTCAACCTGAATGATTGAATAAAATTTTAATACTGTTACTAATACCAAATAGGAATTATATATGACTGACTTTACATTACATGACAAACAAAGCGCGCCAGCAGAAAGCACAGCATTACTTGATGTCTCAATCAATGCATTTGGTATGGTTCCAAACTTACATGCCGTAATGGCTGAAGCGCCTGGATTGCTTGAAGGCTACCAACGTCTACATCAACTGTTCTTAGACAGCAGCTTTGATGACGAAGAGACTACGGTAGTATGGCAAACCATCAACGTCGAGCATGAATGTCATTATTGTGTGCCAGCTCATACTGGTATTGCCAAAAGCATGAAAGTCGATGATGCTATCACTGATGCATTACGTGACGAGACGCCACTACCAACTGCAAAACTAGAAGCTTTACGTGACTTTACTCTATCTGTGGTTCGTGATCGTGGCAACGTCAATGATGACACTGTACAAACGTTTTTGGACGCAGGATTTACTAAGCGTCAAGTGCTAGAAGTGGTATTAGCAACAGCACAGAAAGTAATGAGTAACTACACCAACCATCTCGCTAATACACCAATCGATAAGCCTTTTCAAAAATTTGAATGGCACAAAGCAGACTAACAGCACAGACTAGTTGAGCAAAGAATTTCGTATAAAATCGAAGGAGATATTGTGATGAGTATAATAGCCCCACTGCGCATCGATATTGTATCGGACGTGGTTTGCCCTTGGTGCGCTATAGGCTATGGACAGTTGGCCGAAGCACTCAAAAAAACCAATACTGAGTACGAGATTCATTGGCATCCGTTTGAGCTTAATCCTGATACGCCGCACGAAGGACGAAACTATCGTGAGCATATCGCTAAGAAATACGGCTCAAGTCGAGAAGAATCTGATGCCAGCCGCGCTAAAATGACTGAGGCTGGTCGTGAGGTTGGCTTTGCATTTAACTTTACTGAAGAGAGTCGCACTTATAATACCTTTGCTATGCATCAACTACTGCACTGGGCCGATCAGCAAGGGTACGCGCATGATTTAAAGCAAGCCTTGTTCGCGGCTCACTTTACTCACGCTAGAGATATTTCTAACAAAGAAGTCTTAGCCGATATCGTGGCAGAGATTGGTTTAGATCGTAGTGAGGCGCTAGCGGTATTAGCAGACGAGCGCTTTGCTGAAGACGTCCGCCGTGCTCAGCAACAGTGGAGACAGCAAAGTATTCAAAGCGTACCTTCTGTTATCTTTAACCAAAAGCATCTGGTTAGCGGTGCTCAAGGGGTCGAGAACTTCAAAAGTATTTTGCAGCAATTAGCGGACATGCCACAATAGATGTATCTCTAATTAATAATAAAAACACACTGCAAAATTTAAAACTAAAAAGGCTACTTAATCTTTCAAGTAGCCTTTTTTTACACCTGCTATTATACAAATGACCGTTAATATCCATACTCATGTTCGATTTTTAGCTTAAATGACCATCATACTAGCGAACGTAAGCTTGGCCACTAGGCATCGTTTTAACCAACAGACTCATTATTGCGCAAGCTTTCTATAGAATACGCCATATCCTCTGCAAGCGCATGAACCGCCGCACTGTCAACATCGCGCTGAGCAAAAGCACGTAACCCCATAACCTCGGCTTGTAATCGACGGGCCAACCTCAGTGGATCGAGTGTGTCATCCAGCTCTCCTAGCTGCTGCGCTTCCACAAAACATGCGGCAAAACGCGCCTCCATACCCGCTAGTAATTTTTCAACTTTCTCTAGCGCTAACTGTTCACGGGCACCAAGCTCAAGTAAGCTTTTGACCAACATACATGCCCGACTGGGCAGGTTTTTTTCGCGGATACCGCCAAGCTGACGCATGTAAGCTGCCAATCCTAATAAAGGGGATTCATAGCTGGCTAATGTACGCTCAAGCTCCTTTAGCCCTGCCTGCGCATAGTAATCAAGCGCTTCTTGAAACAATCCGTCTTTATTACCAAAAGCGGCATAAATACTGCCTGGTCGCATGTCAAGCGCTTGCTCGATATCCTTTAAAGAGGTTGCATGAAAGCCTTTTTGCCAAAACAGCTGTATGGCCCGCTCTAATGCTTCATGACGATTATATAATGTGGTACGTGACATAATATTCCAATTTTTATCCCATGATTTTAGACAATAAAGTAAACATGGTTATACAATTTGAGTGACTACTCAATTTTATCTTGAATGATTACTCAAGTCCAGCTAAAGTAAGTTTACCGAATGTCTTTATTATATTATCAAACCTCACTATAGTCGGTCCTAAATAAAAGAAATACAAATGTTATAAGGTACTACTGGGGTTACTTTTTCTTGCTTGCTGTGCCTACGCAGACAGAGGCTGCGAATAATTAACCCCAGTAGCTCTGTACCCTTTTAAAAGTGGATTAGCTATAGTAAGGCTTACTTTTATTGCAAAAGGAACTTTTATGTCCTATATCTACTCAGCTCCGATTATCGTATTCGATGTCAACGAAACCTTACTCGATATCGATACGCTCACGCCCTTATTCACGCGTTTATTTGGGGATAATAACAGACTCCGAGAGTGGTTCGCGCAATTGGTACTTTATTCGCAAACCATGACTTTATCTGGTCTTTATACACCTTTTGGCGAGCTTGGCGTTGGTGCTTTACAAATGACCGCAGATATTCATGCCGTTACGCTAACAGAAGAAGATGTTCAGGAGTTTAAGCAGCGCATGAGTGAGATGCCAGCTCACCCTGACGCTATCCCTGCTTTGACCAAACTACGTGATGCAGGATTTAGATTGGTGACCTTGACCAACTCAGCACCCAGCGCCTCTCCGACACCGCTTGAAAAAGCAGGACTGAGTGAATTCTTTGAGCGGAATTTTAGTGTTGCAAACGTCAGCCAATTTAAACCTGCACCGGCGACATATCAGATGGTCGCTCGCGAGCTGTCCGTTGAGACCTCAGAGCTATGTCTTGTCGCCTGTCACCTCTGGGATGTCATCGGTGCTCAAGCTGCTGGCTGCCAAGGGGCTTTTATCACTCGACCTTATAACGCGCTACTTTCGGCACCCAATGTACCAAAACCCGACTTTATCGCTTCAGACCTCATCACCCTCGCTGAACACATTATTAAACATCAAAGCTCTTAAGCGGGTGAACAAGAATCTACGGCAATTATTCTAAAAAGGTATGTGACTCAATTATCTGACAAACGATTTTTCAATAAAAACTTTGGGATTGCCGTATTTGATGACATCTCTTGGCAGAATTTGTTACCATGACTGAAGACAATTTAGATCATTTCACTTAGTTAGTTTCATTTAGGTAATGCAGATATGGCAAAAAACGCCCTACAGGCTCAACTTCTAAAAGCAGGCTTGGTTGATAGTAAGAAAGCCAACAAAATAAGTAAACAGACGCAGCACGCTAAGCGCACTGGCGATGCATCGAATATCGAAGCTAAACAAGCCTTGGCAGATGCTCAAGCTAAGAAGCTAGAAAAAGACCAAAAGCTCAATCAAGAAAAGCAGCGCATTTTAGAAGAAAAGATGCTAAAAGCCAACATCATCCAAATGATTAAGCAGCATAAACTGACTGAGACAAACGGCGATATCAGCTATCAGTTTGTCGACGATGCCAAAGTCAAAAAAATCTCTATCACTCAAAAGCTATATGATCAAATCGTGGCAGGTCACGTGGTCATTGCTCGCTTAGATGACAGCTATGCCCTACTACCGCGCCCACTTGCTGATCGTATCGATTCAAAGATGACAGGCTTTATGGTGGTATCAAACGATACTGCAGAAGATGAGCTGGCAGAAGACGATCCATATGCCGCTTATGTGATTCCAGATGACTTGATGTGGTAATCACTGCTGTAGATAATACTATTGAAAAGCGCTATTGATTATCAATAGCGCTTTTCAATAGTCATCCCAGTCCCACTGTATCGTTTTAATACTGAAGTCACTATAGCAAAAAATCAAATCGCTTTAGCAAACTCCAAGTGCTTTAAACCAATCGTTCTTAGCTTTCCTTTATCGTCCACTTCTTTGATGACCAATGACCACTCATCACTGATAGCAACCGTATCGCCTGATACTGGCTTCATATCCAAATTGTCTATGACATACTCAGCGACCGTCTGCTCCCACATAATTTTTGAAGTATTTTCAGGTTTTGCCTTTAGCTTATCTACAAGAGACTCAGACGCCATGATATCGGTAAAAAAAGGCAAATCTCCAAGCTTCACACTGGGTGATAGCAACCAGTCGCCATAAAAGTCATCAATGGCTTTACGATCGAGTGTCGTATCATTGAAAATCTTGGCAATTTGACTGGCATGATTACCTCTCATCGCATACCAGACTCTATCCCCACATTTGAGCTTGGTCATCTCTTCGACCATCACAATGTATTGCCGACGTACCAAAGCAAAGACACTAATCTCATCAGGGCTGACACGATTAGAGATGCCCATCGGATGACGGTCAATCGCAAATGCACCAGACTTTACTTCAAATTCATATAAGGTAATGCTCGCTTTATCAGATACCCAAACTTCATGTTCTTCTTCTGGGTCTTTATTATTCGGAATACGTACTTTAAACAAATTTGCCATAATAGGAATGGTCGTGCCTTGCAAAATCAAAGACAAGACCACCACACCAAAGGCAATATCGAATAGCATAAAGGCACCATCTATCCCTGCCATAACTGGCAATATCGCAAGGGTAATAGGGACTGCACCACGTAAGCCAACCCAAGAGATAAAACCGATTTCTCTGTCTTTGAATTTAAAAGGTTTGACACTCGTATAGACCGCGATAGGACGAGCAACTAAAATCATAAAGGCGGCAATCGCCACTGAATAATACCAAACATCGATAACGTTCGATGGCGTCACGAGTAAACCTAGCACCACAAAAAGCACCGCTTGTGATAACCAAGCAAAGCTATCCATCACCCGCATAACATGCTCGGTTGAGCGTACTTTATGATTGCCAATCAGCACACCAGTGAGGTAAATTGCCAAAAACCCACTACCGCCAATAAGATTGGTCGCGGCAAAGACTGCCAAGCCAGCAGACATGATCAAAATGGCATACATACCTTCTGCCAAGTGGATTTTGGGTAATAGTCTTGCCAATAAATAACCAAACAACAAACCCATGCCCAAACCGAAGCTAAGCTGCTGTAATAGCAACCCTAAGAAGCCCAGTACTGTTTGCCCAGCGGGATCGACATTTAAAGCAATCAATCCTGTCACAAGCAAAATAGCCAACGGATCGTTGGCACCTGATTCTAGCTCCAATGTAGCTTGTACACGATCGTTAAGCTTGACACCGCCATTACGCAATAGCGAAAACACCGCTGCTGCATCAGTTGAACCAACGATCGCCGCCATCAATAGACCAAAACGCCAATCGACATCGAGTAGCCAAGTCACGAATACGCCCAGTATCATGACAGTAGCGAGGACACCCCAAGTAGCGAGTGTAACGGCAGGCTTAAGACCAACCCGAAACGATTTAAAAGAGGTACGTAGACCACCATCTAACAAGATACAAGCCAAAGCGGCTTGCCCAACAAAATTAGCAATAGCATATTGGGAAAACTCGATACCTAAGATACCCTCTTCACCAGCCAGCATTCCTACCATTAAAAACAGCAGTAATAAAGGAACGCCCAAACGCGCTGATAACGTGCTTGCCATGATACTGGCGAAAATTAACAATGCCCCTACAAGGTATAGGATATTTAATGTATCCATCTTTTTTTAAGCCCTATTTTATCAGTGATGACGAATGGAGTTATCGATATAGTCTGGTTATGAGTTTGTTGCAGGTAACACGATAAAATCGTCCTTAAGCATAACATCTACAACGGAATCTATAAAAATTATCTTTAGAAATAGTCACCTTAGCCTATATATATCAGTTAATAAACCACTCTTTTGCATCGTTTAAGCTGCTTTTTTAGTGACTACTAAGCATGAATGTATTGCCACGTAATCACTAAAATGGCCGCTGCCACTGTCCAAGCGACGGTGCCCAATAAAAGTGCCTTATATAAGCTGACATAGCTGATGCTAAAAAAGACCACGCAGGTATAAATAAGATGCGGGATGACGCCAAGCATACTAAATATCAGTGCAACCTTTAAATCAGCAGGGCTACGCTCTGTCCCCACAATAAAGTGACTAATCAACGTAAAAGTGGGGAAAAGTGGCGCAAGTGCCGCCAAATAGAAAAATCTGGTTTGCGCAAATAATTGAATTGCCAGTACCATTAAAGCGCCAATAAGCATTTTCAGCCAAATCATAATAGGGTATGTCCTTTTAAGTGTTAAGGACCGAATACAGCCCAACTTACCATGATACTAAAGTCTGCAAAGCGATATAAGAGGAACAACAGCTTAATTGACTTACACCATAAAAAGGCTCAAAAAAACCCCACTTAGCAATTCTGCTAAATGGGGCGATGACTGATAATTGTTGATGCTATTTGCGAACTAATTAATCATTTTTTGGCTTAAGCGCGGCACTGATATCGGCTAATAGTGGCGGGATATCATGCTTGCCAGCGATAACTTCCAACATGACCAGCTTGTCTTTTGCAGCAGCCGCTTGCTTGAGAGCCGTTTTTAACTCGCCTGCTGTCTCTGCTTTTAGTAGCAGACTATTATCATCATTGGCACCAAACGCTTTTGGCATCAACTGCCAGTCACATTTAGGAATGTCATTATAGTACTGGTTTTCACCATGAATCGCACGCTCAACGGTATAGCCATCATTGTTAATAAGTACAATCACCGGGTTGATACGTTCTTGAATCATTACCGCAATTTCTTGAATGGTTAATAAAGCAGAACCATCACCAATGAGTAAAATACTACGCTTATGCGGTGAAGCAATGGCACCACCTAAACTCGCAGGCAAAGTATAACCAATAGAACCCCACATCGGCTGACCATAAGACGTCACGCCTTCTGGCAGACGCACATCACTGATACCAAAATAGGCAGTACCTTGTTCTGAAAACACCAAGTTTTTATCATCGAGCGCATCGGCAATGATATGCCATAAATCATCTTGACGGATAGCCTCGTCATCCTTGCCATGTTGCTCATGCGGCTTCACTTCTTCACAGAACTGCTTCGGTACAATATTAATATCTGAAGTCATTACCTCATGCAGTGTTTTTAGAGCATCTTTTAGGGCAATGGGCGCAAAGTTTTTGCCTGCGATACTTGCACGCTCATAATGCAGATCAACCACCACGTTTTCATCAATATCTTGGCTAAAACCTGCAGTAGTAGTATCAGTATATTGCACACCAATTTTTATCAAACACTCACAGTTTTCGACCATATCCTTAACGACAGGACGCGATGCCACGCCTGCATAGGTGCCTGCCCAACGCTCACTATTTTCATCAAGCAAAGTTTTGCCCCACGATAACGTCGTATAAGGAATGTCAGTATCGGCAATCAAAGCCTTAAGCTGATTTTGCAGACCCAAACGATGCACCATCAAATCTGCCATGAGCGTCGTGGTTTTATTGGGTAAAAATTCTATCAGCGCTTGTTTAAAGTCTGCTAACGCCGCTTGGCTAGTAATATCTTCCTCACTATCGATAAGTTTGGTCGTCGGTGGATAAATTGGCGTTTTTGCTACATCTGGTGATAGTAATAAATAGCCTGGGCGATGCTTTTTGAGAATCAAGCGAATCACGCGGTCAATCTCTGAGGCAGCATTTTCAGGCGTAATTTGCGCCCGTGCTACCGTAACCGGTTCTACCATTTTAATAAAATGATTGAACACGCCATCACCAAGTGAGTGATGGATGCGACGCTTTGAATCTTGTAATGCTGTACTTGGCGCGCCTACGATATGAAGCACTGGCGCATACTCAGCAAACGAGCCTGCGGTGGCATTGATAGCGGACAGCTCACCTACTCCAAAGGTCGTCACCATCGCCGCAAACCCACGCTCACGTGCATAGCCATCTGCTGCGTAACCAGCATTTAACTCATTGGTATTACCTACCCAGCGTAATTTATCTGAGGCAAGTACATTATCTAAAAACGTTAGATTAAAATCACCAGGTACGCCAAATACCTCTGACGCACCTGCTTCTGCGACACGATCAAACAAATAATCAGCGATGGTGTATTGTTGACTCATACTACTTATCCTTAAGTGTTATGTTTATTAATCATAAATATGATAAAAGTAATTATAAAACTGCATTCCAGCCTATTTATAGAAAGCAAAGCTTTTGGAATATAGATTATAACAATCTGTTATAATATAGATAGACGATGCGATAATATGCCAATTTACTATCTTTTGCTTTTTTTCATACTAGCTGTTGACACACCAAAAAAACTGCGTATAATACGCCATCATCAACTGACGATAGTTAATTGATAATTAGCGGGAATAGCTCAGTGGTAGAGCATAACCTTGCCAAGGTTGGGGTCGAGAGTTCGAATCTCTTTTCCCGCTCCAAATACTTAAAAAGCCTCACTTAACAGTGAGGCTTTTTTTTGTCCGTAATCTATTGTTTTTATTGATAATTATTGAGACACTATATTAAATGGTAGCCAGTTTGGTAGCCATTTTTGCTGCTAACGTGTGTAATAACCGCCTACGATACTTGTCGCGAAAGTATAAATTAAACATCATTTTACCTAGTGGATCATCTTTTCTATCTTGCCTACGTTCCAACGCCAAGCCACTGCTTAGCAACTTTGTTTTGCTAATAGTGCATGACAAGGCAATCTTATAGTCATTTTCGCTCAATACCATTCGCCTAGCCTATTCTACTTCATCGAGTATGCTATCCAGTGTAATAATACAATATGTTCTATCCCTCATAGTCTGCCCTACATCTATTATTGCTGATTGCTTGCATCATTGCACCGCATATCTTTTGCACTAGGTTATCATGCTCAGTCACTAGCCTGTAGTAAGTCGTAAAGTGCATATGCTTTGGTCTGCCCTGATTGCCATGCGCTATACCTGCTTGCCAGCCTAAACGGCTTCTAATAGCCTCAACACGACTAAATAGACGGTCAATAGGCTGCTTTAGCTGCGAGCCATAATTAGCCCCTGTGCAATGCCTACAAACGTAAGTATGAACACAATACAAAACGCTTGTACGCTTTGAGCATGACGGGCATAAAAACCAGTGACGATAGCCCCCGTAATTACAAGCCGTTCTAGATAAAGTGATGTTGTAGCTGTATGACTTGCCACGATAGTTATAATTCATTCGCAAGCTATCAGCATTGCTATCTCTCAACTGGTCACGATAGCTGGCTATCCTTAATTTTGGATAATGACTTAGGTTTGGCACTGTAGCAATGGCTGGCATAGTTCACCTCATATCTAAATCATTAGTGAAATTCACTTTTATTATAACATAGTGAGTTTTTTTAATTAAAGACCTAAATAATTTTTACCTTGATGATTAGCTTGCTAGAACCTAGTATTGCACTTACCAATCGACTAGAATCAACTAAATTCAGTTAAGTAGATAGCATATGCGCGATAAAGTAATTAGTATAATAATGTGGTTAGTGGCTTCTCTTATTTTACTTATGGCACTAGGTATCTTAGTTGGTTCTTCTGCTAATAATATTTTAGGGTTTTTGATAGTGCTATTATCAGCAATAATGTTTACACCGCTGATTCAAAAAGTAGTAAGAGTAAAAACTAAAAAAGAGATTAAACCAGAGATGTATTTATTGACTGGATGCTTATTGTTCTTAGCAGGCGTTACTGTGAGTATAGGTAATAATGAACAAATAAAAGTGACAAATGAAAAAACAAGAGCTATGAATGAAGAAAATGGCTCAAGTGTGCAAGAATCTAATGAGGATAAACAAGTCGATGAAGATAGCATGAAAGTTGAAGAGCAAAGCCAACCTGAACCTATAGCTGAAGATGTAGTAGAAACTATAAATGTAGAACAGTCTGAACCAATAACAGGAAACACTATAAGCGATAATGAGGAAAGCATTCAATCAGGTGTAGTTAGCCAAAGTGCTGATGTGGATTTTGCTACTTGCATGCAGCAACAAAATGAGATGACAGCAATGCTTTTATCTAGCGGTAACTATAGAGTTATACCTATTGTGCAAACTGGATTTTTATCAATAGTGAGGTTCTGCGCGAATGACGGTTCGGTACTTCATACTTGCAGTGGAGAAGATAGGAAAATGGTTGTTACTATGTCGCCAAACCAAGAAGGCTGTTGAGTAATTGGCTATTTAAAGCACTAAATTTTGTTCTAAAAACACCAATAAAGAGTACATAATTATCAATCATAACGCCAATCTCAACTTATCGTAGGCTTTTGATTTTTAGAGAATTTAAAATTTTAATTGTTTTAACTGAAATTTTAAAAACTAAGTAAACCAATACCTTAGAAAAATAAGTTGAGAGTGGGGTCAATCATAGTGTATTTTAATAATGAGAGGGTTAAGATGAAAAAATTATTATTAGCAGGAATTATGTCAGTTTTGGCATTTAGTGCAAATGCCAATTTATGGGACTACAGTTTATCAAAAAACGACTTTGATGGCGATACAAGATCTGCATCAATCAAGCCAGATAGTAGTGAAGTTGAGCTAATCCTCATAAAAAATGAGGATCTGAATAGTGATAAAAAATACACCGTAGTTTTTTCCTTACCGTTAGGTGTCTTAACATCTAATTGCAAACTATGCGAAGTAAGAGTCATCGCTGATGGAAAGGAAGTAGAGCCGATTAAACTGTTAGCAGCGTCAAGCTTTAAGAATTACTTCTTGTATAGTGGTGATGAAGCTTTTGTAGATTTATTTAAAAATAACAAAGTTATAAAAATTCAGTTACCAACATCTAGAAATAGACAGGATCTAAAAGAAACTCTCACGTTCACACAGACTAAGCCATTTAGTTTGAAAGAATTAGATGCTGCTAAATAAATTCAAAGTCTTCAAAAACCAACGTAATAACTATTCTCAGTCAATAGAGTATCTAAATAAATAAAACGATAAGCAACAAAAGGGCGCTATTTTTAAATAACGCCTAGCTATTGGAAATTTCATATTATTTTCAATAGCACATATATTCTAATATAGATTCTCCTATAGTCTCTGGAAAAACCATATTCAATTTAGATTCAGTAAAATACTTATCTTGATATGAGCTTATAACTTCATCTTTAAAGCCATAGGTGATATTTGCAACACTTCCCAAAGCTCCCTTATTACAGTCCGCTACCATAAGAATTTTAGAATAGTATTGTCCTTTTTTTCTAAGCTCATGATTATTGATATAAGTGGATTGAACGAACGCAGACACATAGTTATCGCGACTATAAGAGTTTATTTTATAAGGTTTAACAGAATCAGAATCTATGAAAGTTTGCACTTTTTTATCATTAGATTTCCCCAAATCTACCCAGTTAGCAGCACTTGCTGATACACTGAAAACTCCGCCAAGCAAAACTGTAATTAATATTTTGACCATGGTAATTATCTCTTGTTAGCAAACTATAGTATTGAAATATAATAGTAACATGTAACTACATTTTATGAACCTAAAGAGCTTTATTTCCAAATAAAAAGGACGTTATTTTTCAATAACGCCCCATAGTTGCACTGCCAAAACTGACGAAACTAAATAAACTGCTTTAATTTCGGATTAATCCAGTAGCGTTCTGTTGGTCTGCCACCTTGCCCTGTGCTGTTCACTACCTCATAGTTAAGCCAGTCATATTCTATCAATACGTCCAGCGCGGTTTGCACTGCCTCATCATCAGTCAATCCTTTCCAGTTCTTGCGCTTAAGACTTCGAGCCGTAAAGCCATGACTAACCCAGTTGGTTTTGTCGGTTTTGTCACTTGGTTTTTTAAGCATTTCTAATATTTTCTTTGATAATAAAGATGCTTTGAGGTGTGAGTTATCAGTAATACAGCTATACACTCTGAGCATGTGTGTCTCTAGCATATCGCCCCACGCAATGGCTGCTTGTAGTGCATTAAGACTAACGCCACCCAAAAGGCTACGATGCTCTATACAATCCACTAAATGAAAGATGAGTGCTAATGCTGGTATCAGTCTGCCATACTTCATAAGATGCTGTGCTATGACATCATGTTCAGCATTATCTGCCTTGTCGTTGAGATCATCAAGCCAACTCATGAACACTTTGTAAGCATCATCAGTAAAACGAAAATGAGGACGTTTGTAAAACTTGTTAGCTTCATTCGCGCCATACCCTTTTAGTGTACCTATATTCAATTCATCAGCGGCTATAAATAAACTATACACAGCATCGCGACTTTCTTTATCAACGGCCATATCCTTTTCTTTAGTTCTCGGTAATGGGTCAGGATACACCATCATTTGAAAGCGTTGTATTAAGCCATCATTACCCAATCCGCGCATGGTCTTTTCTAAGTACATCTCTAATTTATCGGGTTGTATGCCACCCATAACTGATACGCAATGATTTTCAATGAATAGTGATCCACGCATAATCCTATCCACCGTATAGCTGCCAGTACCGTTAAAGCCTTCCAAATAAAACGATCTTGCTTGCTGTTCGCTATCTTTTTCAAGACTGGCTAAAAATCCTGATAGCTCATCACGATATTGCAATACACCATTGTTGTTTTGATTCTCAATCTCTCCTAATTTCTCTACCGTAATATCACTGACCATGTGGCGGCGCGGTATGGGTATATTTTCATCTTGCTGCTTACTTTCAGCTATAGCAGCTGCTTTTTGATGAATAGTCTCCTCTGTTATTTTTTCGGTTGAGTCGGTATCATCATCTTGGCTGGCTAGTTGTTTAGCAAGGCTTTTCAGTGCATCGCTCTCTGCCTTTGCTTTGGCTGTGTTTATTAGCGTTTGTGTGGCATGTTCTTTCATATTTGACTTGTGGGCTTTCATTGCTTTACTGATTAGATTATCAATAGGTTTCATAGCATTGTCCATTGCTGGACTTTTCTTGCTCGATGGTTGCCCAATAACTGCACCCCATAGGTTCGGTATCACTTGCCAGTCATCATGACGCTTTGGGAATATACTAACCTTTGTACCAATAACACTACCTAGCGCCACTACTAGCGGTACTGCTACAAATTCAAGCGGTACGCTTAAACGATTAGCTGTGTTGATAACGTAGCTATAGAGCGTTTCGGGCAGCATGTTAGGTGTTATGCTGGTCACTGGCGGTAAGGTATGACTAATCGGCTTAGGGTCTGCCCAGTCGTTGCCCTGTAAGTCTATTAATTGCGTATCATCATAAGACAATACTTCTGTATAACTTATATTCTGCTCAACGTGTGACAGCATACTCAAGACAGGAATAACTAATTTGACGTTCGTACCTGCCAGCTGCTTACTTAACTTGTTTTTCTCCTCTAAGGTTGTGAATATAGTTACTTTGGTATCTTGTGCAAAATGCTTCACAGTGTCAGCAAATAGCCAGTCATTAGGGCTCACTATTATCGTGATTTTATCGCCTATAAAGTAGCTGGCTAGCTCTATACCGTCATGTAAGTTATTAACTGCTACTATCTCATAATCACTATCTAGCCTGCCAATGATGAACGCGCATGATGGGTTAGTATCGGTAATAATAGGCTTACTACTACTGTTAGGTGTAATACAAATAAGGCTTACTGGCTCATAGTCTTTGTTATGTAAAACTAGCCCTATGCTGTTTTCAGTTTCTAACTTTTCGCCTACATAATCGCCTTGATTTGGGGCAATTCTAGTATTAATATATAACAAGCTTTCAGGTTCTAAAATGTCGTGTAACTTCGTTAGCAAGTCATCACCTGCCAGCGTTTCTACTGTTGCTGGTGGATAATCCCCTAAGATTCCAGTTAAACCCACCTTGCCGTGGGTTTTGTTGTCTTTAACGTCTGTCATTATTGCCCCCCTTTGGTATCGTCATCAGGCAAGCTATCAATTATTGCTTGTAGGTGAATACACTCATCATCAATATCACTAGCCAGTATTTGCATATTGTATTCAAAGTCGCATGGACTAATATTTTCCTCTAATTGTGCGGTCATTATTCTTGTCGTTAACCATCTGCAGTGGTCAAGGTTTTGCACCATGTCTTTAAGTTCGGTCTTATTCATGATTAAGCCCCTCATTAGTAGCGTTTAGATATTCCACAATGTCGCTACCTTTGAAGTAGTAAACGCCATTGATAGATAACGGCTTTGTTATCGTGCCAGTTTTGATCCAGCGTCTAATGGTTTCAGGGTGTTTTTGGAATACATCGGCTATCTGCTTAACCTGATATAGCTCTTTTGGGTTCGCTAATAGGTAAGCTAGGTTTAGCTTGTTGGTGGGTGCTGCGTGGGTAGTGTTAGGCATTGCCTTAACTCCTTAACGGTTGTGACTTAATGTCGTTAAAGAGATATTATTGTAGGTAGGCGTTGTAAGGAATGTTTATGCGTGTATAGCGCATGGTATGCCTGCATAGCGTGTTGTATGCCTGCATACCACAGTGTGAAAGGTTAAGAAAAATCGCCTTTGTTAGCTTCGCTTAACCATCGTTTGATAGTGTCGTAAGATGGGGTTTTATCTGTTTCAATATTCTGCTTTATATATTCGGCTGTTTCAGCAAAAGTAGTAAAGTTCTTTTGATCCATAATTTCTAGGTATTGTTTCTTTTTTTCAGGTCTAGTTTGATTATGCTTTGACCAGCGATTATCGGCTGCTTTTTTACCTATAGCTGATGCTGCTGCTTCCATATAACTTACTTCATCAAAACTAACATTAGTCAATGCACCTCCATATATCAAGATTGCCACTTCATGATGTTTGCAAGATATATGATAAAAGCCAAGATCATAGGCTAAATAAGATAAGCATCTATATAAAATTATTCTTAGTATTTCAGTTAAATTGCAATCTAATAACCTAATCTTTTCTTCTATTACATACCTCTCCAGTAGCTCATTCACTAAGTCATTATCATTTGCGTATAATACAAAATTACGCGCTATATTTTTGAAAGCAGACATCGCAAAAATATTCAAACTACACTCGCAGTCATAGTCACAGCCACAATCAGGGTCACCACTAAAATCATTATCTTTTTTATAATCTAATTCGGATTGTTGTACATAACGACCTATATATAACTCTATATGCTCTATAAAAGATAAATTATTTTTGGACTGGTTTTCATTGCAGTTTATGTTATGCAAAATTGCGTTTGCAATAAGGTCATTAGAGGGCATTGATAAGTTAATTTCAAATGCTGTATTCAATAATTTATACTGACGCGCTTCATATTCTTCATCACACATAACCATGCCTTACTTGTCACTCATACCTTGATAAAAAGGTGCAAGGCAAGCTACCTAAGGCATGAAACGGTAGCGATTCGGCTAATTAATCCTAGCCTTGCATTAGACATGATAGCCCGTAAGCTATCAGAACTGGTTAAAAACTATCTAATATGGGGTTTTGACAGTGTAGCTTTAGCCGTGTTTCTGTTTATCGGCTTTCTTAAAGTCTGCATGAATAACATTATCAAACTTGCCAGCTTTGATCGCGTCTAAGTAGTTCGCCCATGCTGTCATCATATTAGCTTTTTGATGTAGTAAATCCATACGGCTATAAGCAGTGCCATAAGCGTTAAGCATGCGGTGACCTAGTGCCAGTTCGGTTATCAGTTCATCATAGCCTAGTCGCTCCATTAGCATGGTTTTTGCGCTACTTCTAAAACCGTGTGGGCTGTGAATGTCTTTATAACCTTGCCCTTTGTTCATTAAGTCACTGTTTAATACTTTATTCACTTCTTGTGTATGGTGATAGGGCTCTTTTTTGCGTCTAGGGTTATGAAATACATACTCGCTATCACCTGTAAGCGGTTTCATTTTCTCTAATATAGTAATGGCTTGCGGTGCTAGTGGTATAACGATACTGGCCACCATATCGCCCCTATTGCCAGACTTTTGCGGTTTAAACTCCCATTGTTTTTTAAGCCAGTTAACATCACTCCATTTCATAGTGCAAGCATCACCAATGCGAACAAACGTAAGCGATAATAATTGTAATATTCTTTTATTATAAAGCTGGCTTGCATCGTCTAGCTGGTCAATATCTCTTAGCAGTTCGGCAAACTCTTTAGGGTCTGTTAATGATGGGCGGTGTTGTGTTTTGGGGCTTTTAAGCGTTCCTTGTAGGTCGCTTGCTGGGTTGTACTCAATAATCATATGGGCCTTAGCTATCTGTAAAATACTTTTAAGTATGATCTTAGCCCTTAGCCCCTTGTTGAGATGCGTTTTTTGTATATCTTGAATAAACCTTATAACGATACTTGGCGTTATATCTGTTACTTTCATATGCCCTAGTTTTTGTTTGATGGGCTTAATCAGTAGCTGATTGTTATATATCGTTTTTGCGCTCAGGTTCTTACTATCCTGTAATGCCTGCCACTCATCAATAAAATTATTAAGTATGTTTTGACGATCAGTTATTTCTTGCCGTTTCTGTGTTTCTTTATTCTCTAAAGGGTCTATATCTTTGGCTAGTAGTTGCATATTTTCGCTGTGATATTGACGGGCATCGGCAAGGCTTAACGCTGGGTATTGTCCTAGCGTCATATAAGGGCGTTTGCCAGTAATTGGGTGGGTATAGCGATGTCTAAAATCGGCTGTAGCGTCTGGGCTATCTTTATGCGGTCTAACTCTTAGCTCTAAGCCCTTATAGCCAGCAATAGGATAAATAGTTGTCTTGCCAGCTTGAGTAGCTTCTCTTATGACCTTTGGTATTTGTGAGTCTAGTTTTATCTCTTGCTTTGCCATTGCCTTAACCCTTTTTGATAGCTATTCTGGTAGCCACTTTGGTAGCCATTTAAAATGTTTTATATTATAGAATAATGTTGTACGTTGTAGTACATGATATATCTATAAATGCTCAATATCAATAGATTAAAGGCTTTAACGGGTTCTTTTGTTATTCTTTAAGTTATGAAGTTGTATGATGTAAATTTAAAAAAGCCTCTTAACAGTGAGGCTTTTTTTTGTCGAATTTTCAGGGTTTGTAGAGAAATTCTCGAAATATCTTTTTGAATATAGTTAAGTCTAACTACTCAAACAGAAATCCCATTTTCATGGCGGTGCCCATGTGGTGCCCAAACTGTGCCCTGCCCTAAAACCTCACATACATAACTGAACCATTACTTGAGTAGACGGTTGAGCTCCGCCTGGGCTTCAATCCCAGCAGCCTTACGTACAATCTCATTGGCTTGCTTGAGCTCTCTGCATTCGTGTTCAAGCTACTTTATGCATTGATCTTGGCTTTGAGCTTGTACCGAGGCAGGAATAGTTTGCTCGATATGCTTTTTATGCCATAAGCGCAGGGTCTCAGGCATACAGCCAATCTTTGACGCTATGGCTTGAATGGCTGACCATGTGTAGGGATAGTCGCTCGACGCTTCAATCAGCATGCGAACTGCACGTTCTTTAATCTCAGGAGTGTAGGTTTGTCTTTTTGTTGTCGTATTCTCTCAGAATGTTGAGTCTCCGACAATCCCGAGGCGGTTTATTAACTATCTAAATTTTGAACTTCTAAATTAGTTTTCTATATATTAATAAGTAGTATGACCCGAATTGACACAGTGAACACAATAGTTGACCCGAATACATCTACTGGATAAATACCCCTCATGTTAAATTTATTATGTTAGCCAGTAAAAGGCTGAACAGGGACGTAATAATGATAAACAGGAGTATTTATGCTTAATCTAACAAAGCTTACTTTAACCACTGCAATAATCATTAGTATGGGATTATTGACCGCTTGTAATGATGACGATAATGGAACTATTACCACTATTATTCCAGATCCTAATTTACCTGAAGAGGATGTTAAAGGTTGTTTCTGGGGTGGACCATATAGTATCGACAACCCAGATACTAGCTTCGCCTATCTTGACTCAGGTGCAACATATTGGCACGCGAAATACAGTCTGCCTGAAGGATCAAGTTTAAAACTCAGTGGCGAATTTCCTTTCGCCCGTTATATGTCTTTCAACAGTTATCGACAAGACGATACTCCTGCATTCGCCTTGAGAGACCAGCAAATAAAGTCGAATATCGGATCAACCAATCCGTTCATTCAAGGCGCTCAGCGTAATGGCGATAAGCGCAGTTATCAAATTGAACTGGCTGCTGGCGAAGCACCGATAATACCGCTAGATAATACTCTATACGACTACACTCACGAAAATGGTGAATCACTATTATTGTATCGCGTTTACGTGCCAGATAAAGGAAACGATGCTACTGGTGGCGTAGGCTTACCCACTCCAGAACTTACTTTAAGCAATGGTGAAGTGTTAAAAGGTCAAGCGGTGTGCGACACCCTTAAATCTGATCAAGAGCCAATGAGGAATCCCGTAATTCCCGAACAAACTTACGCTCAGCTTCGCCAAAATAATCCTGCGAAAGAGAACCCTATCTGGCGTGCACTTTATAGCGTTCAGTTTAGTCTCAGATGTGGATTTTTGGGACAGTGTGATGGCAATCCACCAAGACAAGTTGGTTGGTTCGCTAATTTGGACAATCAATACGTTGGCACTTATATAGATAGAGACATTAAACCTGTTGTCGTCATACGCGGTAAAATTCCAAAAATAACCTCAACATTAAATGGTAATGAGATATTCGATGAAAGCGAGTCTCAGCTACGCTATTGGTCTATGTGCCAAAATGAGTATTACTCTCAAAAAGTAACGGCTTGTTTATACGATGAACAAGTCGATATAAATCCTGATGGTTACTATACGATGGTTACTAGCTTACCTTCTGATCGCCCTGTTAACGCCACTGATGAATGCGGCGTAGGCTTTTTACCTTGGTCTGAAAAAGGCGATGGCTTCTCTATTATTCCTGGTAGACAAGATCATAAAACGGACGGTCTATTACTGATGAGACATATGCTGCCCGCTGCTGATTTTGAGAATGCTATTCAAAATACCTCTGTGACTGGAGACGAAGCAGAAGTGTTAGGAGAGTTCATGCCAGCTATCCAGTATTTTACCAAAGCAGAGTTCGAAGCATTAGGTTGTGATGCTTATGCCTCATTGCCTCAGTAATTGACTTAGCTTATTGATTTAGGAATCACTCCGATGGAGTTTTTGATAAGCCATCGGGGTCATTGCATACCACTGCTTAAATGCTTTAAAAAATTGACTACTAGATTGATAGCCTAATAAAAAAGCAACCTCGGTGACTGATAGATGCTGCTCTAGCAAGTATTTATCAGCCATTGTTTTGCGAGTAGCTAATAGTATCTGTTGAAACGACATATCTTCTTCTCGTAAACGCCTCTGCAGGCTACTGACGCTCATATTCAATACTTGTGCAACTTGTTCACGAGTAGGTTCGTTCAATCCCATAATAGTGGTTAATATATGTTGGCAACGTTCTGTATAACTTAAGTTAGGAAACTCTTTATCTAACATGTTGTGCAACGGACCAATAAAAAAAGTGTTTTCTAATATTTTTCCAGACTGGGTAACCAATATGGCGTTAGATGGGGAATTGGTTTTTAGAGTGTAATATAAACTATTCGTTGCGCCAAATAGTTCGGCAGATACTCCTAATAGTTTTTTATAAAGCTCTATATCATGCGAGGATCGACGATAGAATAGCGTTAATTTTGTAGGCTTTACTGGGCTAAAGCTAGCTAATATTTTATGCACAGCAAGCATCACGCCGTCAATCTGATGATGACTAAACTGCTCTGGCATACTTGGCTTAAAATCTAAGCGTAAGAGGTTTCTCTCCTCAATTAAGCATACCTGTATGGACTCAGTAATTACCTTAAAATATCGAGCAACCAAACGGCAAAGTACAATAAATGGAATCTGTATATCAGCGTTTAATAAAGGATTAATGCACAGTTTTATACCTTGGTATAAAGGTAAAGACTTTATATCGACCAGATCCATGACCTTTAAGCCCAAATAATCCTCCTGCAAAGTATGTGCAGCCAAATTGATCTCTTTGGTTACGACCTCAAGAGGGACTCTGTCGCCATCGAATTTATCTAAATCAAGGGCTTGTAACATAATTTCAGGTATATCGTGAAAACGGTTGATTTTAAATAAATATAAAGCCAATGCTTTTCTGTTAGAGAGAACCATACTTTTATGAACACTGAATTGATTGTCTTTCATATTGGTTCTCTGAAAAATTTTTGGTCGGGCTGATTTATTGTGCCACTAAACGTCAATCTAACAAAGATAACTGAATAGTGCTATTGGTCATGTATCAACTGATGAGTTTAATGAGGTCAATGTACCTCTGTGTCATTTATCAAAAAAAGGAATTTATAATGGTAAGTAATACCTTCTCAAGCACAGCTCACACTAGTATATTGAGCTCAAGCCGTCTCCTACTATTATGCAGCAGTTTATTACTGGTGGCCTGCAACAATAATGCACCAACGACAAAAATAGCGGTTAGTGATGGTGAACGTGCGGCAACTGCCAGCACGATAGAATTCAACCGTCAGGTTGCTAGTGAGCTGAACTTGGCCGACCAACAGGACTTTGAAGATGCGCGTCGCGGCCTGATTGCCAGTGTAAAATATCTACAGATACCTTCTGCAACGGATCCCACCAAAAATGTTTGGGACATGGTCGCCTATGATTTTATTCAAGGTGAGGCTCCCGACACTGTCAATCCTAGCCTGTGGCGTCAGGCTAAGCTTAATAACATTCAAGGCCTGTTTGAAGTTACACCTGGCATCTATCAGCTACGTGGTTTTGATTTATCTAACATGACGCTAATTAAAGCCGATAGTGGCTGGATTGTCGTTGATGCGATGACCTCAAAAGAAACCGCCCGTTACGCTTTTGATTTTGCTATGAAGCATTTGGCTAAGCGTTATCCGAATACCACCAACATCAGTGCTATTATCTTTACTCACAGTCACATTGACCACTTTGGTGGGGTTTTAGGCATTGTCAGTCAGGAAGAGATTGCCAAGAAAAATATTCCAATCATTGCTCCTGGTGGCTTCATGGAAGAAGCAACCAGTGAAAATATTCTTGCGGGTACGGCGATGAGCCGTCGTGCCGTTTATATGTACGGTAAGGATTTAGCACGTGATGAATTCGGTCATGTTGATACGGGTTTAGGTAAGGGTCCAGCCTTTGGCCAATTCAGTATTGCTAAGCCGACGCAGTTAGTCAGCGCTACCCCAACTGACTTAAAGATAGATGGTATAGATTTCGAATTTCAATATACCCCAGAGTCTGAAGCTCCAGCAGAACTGACCTTTTATTTACCAAAGTACAAGGCTTTTGGTGGTGCAGAGTTGGTCTCACGTAATATGCATAACCTCTATACCTTACGTGGCGCAAAAGTTCGTGATGCGCTGAAATGGAGTAGCTATATTGAAGAGGCACGTAACTTATTTGCTGATGCCGATATTTATTTTGCTAGTCATCATTGGCCTATGTGGGGTCAAGAGAGAATTCAGACCTTTTTAACTCAACAGCGTGATACTTATAAGTTTATTCATGACCAAAGTGTACGTCGGATGAATAAAGGCATGACGCCGGGCGAAATTGCAGAAGACATCAAGTTGCCGCCCAGTTTATCTAAAGTATTCTCCAATCGTGAATACTACGGCACGGTTAAGCACAATGCCCGAGCTGTTTATCAGAACTATTTAGGTTGGTATGATGCCAATCCCGCCCATTTAGATCCCTTACCTGATGCGCAACGTGCAACTGCTTATGTTGCCATGGTTGGTAGTGAGAAGATGCTGTCACAGTCGCAAACGGCGTTTGATAAAGGCGATTATCGCTGGAGTGCTGAGCTACTAAATCATTTGGTATTTGCTGAACCTAGTAACACTGCTGCGCGAAAATTGCTAGCCAGCACCTATGATCAGTTAGGGTATCAAGCTGAATCCGGTCCATGGCGCGATGTTTATTTGACAGCAGCATTAGAATTACGCCAAGGCACACCGAATGCAGGCATTGATATGGCCTCTTTAAAAGATGTGTTTTTGCAAACGCCAGTATCAAACTTTTTCGATACCATGTCTGTCCGACTAAAAGCTGAGGACGCAGCCGATAAAGACTGGCGCATTAAGATCAACTTTACCGATTTAGATGAAAGCTATCTACTGTGGGTTGAAAACGCTGTTCTTCATCATAGGTTGTTAGATAATAAGATACCATTAAAACAAGAGGTTAACGCCACACTAAGCCTGCCTCATCCTTTATTTATTGATATGCTAATTGGTGAAGCGGGTATCAAAAAAATACTGTTATCCGATGAGTTAACTATTGATGGCAGTAAGATAGACTTATTGCGATTCCTAAGTCTGTTTGAGAAGCCACCAACCTCTTTTGGTGTGGTATTGCCAGATTAGAAAGCCTTATACAAACTAATGAACAAACTGATAATGACTAATTTTTCATTTATCCAGCTTAATAACAGAATATACGACATATTTACAATAATCACTCTTACAGGAAAAATAGGCGGTCCCCTAGTGAGGACTTGAACATTAGGCTGTAGGCGAATGATAGCAACGATTTTAGTCCCTGAGATAGTTTTAGTGTACTTCGTTGTGTATACGCAGTGAGCTTTTGGATCATTATTTTTATTTGCCATAAGCGCTGTTATGGAAACAACGGACATTATTAAGCCGCCTGATCAACATAACTCAAGTTTGTTTGTAAGGATTTGACGGCAGGGTTCATAATTAATGTAGGTAAAAATAAGTAAAATGTGTACATTAAAGTTTCTTTTTAGGGCTCTGTCGCTAGTATGAGGACATACCAATTGGAACTAAATAGAATAGTGATCCCTGTTGTCTATACTTGAGGAATATTGTGGAAACCATCGGCACACCTTGGCTATATGCCATTTTTTTTGTAATAGTCGCAGTCATGTTATTGATCGACTTTTTAGGCTTTAAACACAAAGATCTCCCAGAGAATTCCGACGTAAACGCAGTACAAAATGAGCACCAACCTGTATCTATCAAGTTGGCTGCACTATGGAGTATCGCTTGGGTCAGTGTATCTGCAATATTTGCAGGCGGATTATGGTGGTATTTAAATACAAATTTGGGTACGGCAGTTGCTAACCAAAAAACCTTAGAGTTTGTGACTGGTTATTTAATCGAAAAATCACTAGCGATTGATAACGTGTTCGTCTGGCTCATGATTTTTGGCGCGTTTGCTGTTCCACCTGCTTTGCAGCGTCGTATCCTATTATATGGCGTGATAGGCGCTATTGTTTTACGCACTATTTTTATTCTTGCAGGCGCATGGCTAATTCAAGAGTTTTCATGGATACTTTATATCTTTGGTGCGTTTTTGGTTTATACCGGCTATAAGTTTTTAAAAGGTGGCCATGACGAACCTGTCGACCTTGAAGAAATGAAGCTATTAAAATGGCTACGTCGCCATATGCGCATTACGCCCACGATGCGAGGCGAAAAGTTTTTAGTGCGTGAAAACGGTCTATTGTGGGCGACACCCATGTTGGTAGTGTTGATTTTAGTTGAAATCTCTGATGTTATTTTTGCGGTTGATTCTATTCCGGCTATTTTTGCTATTACCACCGACCCATTCATTGTATTAAGCGCCAACTTATTCGCTATTCTAGGTCTGCGTGCTATGTTCTTCCTATTAGCAGGCGCAGCAGCCACAATGCACTACTTACCATATGGGCTAGGTGTAATCATGACCTTTATTGGTATAAAAATGCTTCTACTTGAGGTCTATCATGTTCCAATTGCAGCGTCTTTAGGCTTTATTGCAATAGTGCTCGTTATTACTGCATTGATGTCATGGCGTTATGCTAAAAATAATCCGCAGGCGCAGATATAAGTAAATATGGGAATAACTCGATAAGTACTTAATATTGAGTTGGTACTGGACGTATTACTGGTTCCCTGAGGTATATCCCAGCGGAACCAGCTACTTCACTCTCTAAACCTATTAGTAGACCACTTAAAGTAGATCGATATAAAGGAACCACTATAAACCAAGCTGATTGGGATACTCTCAAAAGAATGCTATCAGAAAAGAAGTTGGCTATAGTCTCAAAAGAGCTGCCCGCCTCTTATATTGCTTTGCAAAGTGAGAATAGCACAAAGTTTATGAGCAGGATCTTATAAGCCATTAATTCAATGCTACTTGATATGTTAGCTGCGATTGCTAGAAAAGACTATGAAGATAAATAGAATACATAAGCATATTTCTTTATATTATTGTAATGTATCTTTAATTACCTTTGTTGCATTTTTGCATTACAATGCTGTTGTTGTGATTTTCGGGGTAAAGCATGTTTGAAAAATTAACGATTGTAGCTGCTGTGACAGCTCTCTTAATACTTACAGCCTGTTCTGATAGTGCTGTAGATACTCCTGATGCGGTTGCATCAGAAAGTACAGTTACTGATGCTAGTGGATCAAATAACGCTGCTACTAACGTGCCGTCATATAAGATTACAGAAGATGAGGTCAAAGGCAATATCAAGCGTACTGTAGAGGTGCAGTTATCCTCACGAACAGATGAGAATACTCTTAAGACAATAGCAGAAGAGATATATGCTCTTTCAAATAAAAAAGTTGAGCGAACCTTTATAGGCTACCGTATTGCAGGCGAAGGCACAGACCAAGCTTTCTGGGCGAAAACGGACTACGATCCAGATCTTAAAGTGCACATTATGGGAAAGAATGCTGCGGATTATGAACGATTAAAAAATATACCTTTTCCAGAAGGCGTGATACTAGGAAGTTGGATGGTAGCTAACGGAATAGATTATAGAATGGTTGCCTATATAAAAGATGGCAAAGCTTATATGCAGACAACGTATGATACGAAGAGTTCAGATGAAGAGTACAAACTTACCCAAATTGATAAAGGCGTAAAACTTCAAATTGAAGGTGAAAAAGGCTTCAATGAGTATTTCGTTGTAAACGGAAAAGGTGATTTAGAGTTTTGGAACGAGAACGGTAACTACTTCACAGCTAAAAAAATGTAGGGACTTTAATAGATAAGGATTAAATATCACACCATTTTCTCAAAGTTTTGAGCTGATTAGAGGGTAACCCATAGTTGAACCTAAACTCGCAATCTTTTAAGAATAAAAGGAAGTGCTTTTTATCGAACCCATTATATTTTCTGAGTGTTCGTTTAGACTGATTCCAAAATTCTTCAATACCATTATCGATATTATGAGTTAATGTGCGCTATGAGTAAGTATGGATAATAGTAAAAAAGGTCGCCAACGCTCTAAATAATAGAGTATTGGTGACCTTTTTATGTTTAATTTTTACTCAGCTAATATGATAAATATTGGGGCTTAATCACTCAACTAGAAGCGATCAAGATACTTCAGATTTTCAATAAACTAAATCAACATTCAATACTAATCTATAAAACATACACTTTATACTTAAGGAACATTAAGTCCAATATCTTTAGGTGGATACTTTTTATAAGTGCCTGCATGATATTTGGCTAGACCGACTACCCGTGGATAACCCCACTCAAAGCCAATATGACTAGCTTGTTGCTCTTTTGGATCCATGTACAGATTATAAACCCAAGGTGCTGGAGAGGCAGTCTGTATCGTCGTTTGATCGATATTCTTTCTAGTCGCTGAGGTTTGCATTACTTTAAAATGAACTTTGTATTCATTCCAGCGCAGCGCTGTAAATTGATTGAAGGCATAAAAATATGCCGTTTCGCGATTTGACTCACCATTATCAGCTAACAAAAAGCCAGTTTGATCAATGCCATCTATATAACGATCTTTAGGAATCTTATTACTCTGTCCTGCAACAGCAACTGAGGTATTGAACAGATCTAAAATATCGATAATTCCATCGCTCACCCGTCCTGGTTTTATCATCCCTGGCCAATAAGCAATACCAGGTACGCGTATACCCCCTTCCCATGTGGTACCTTTACCACCTTTCCAAGGATGGAAGCCTGAATCTGGCCAGACGTCTTCATTCGCGCCATTATCTGAGGTAAAGAACACTAGAGTATTTTCAAGCTGTCCAGTATCTTTTAAAGTTTTCATTAAGCGACCGACGATATCATCGACCTCTATAACCCCATCTTTATACGGGAACTTGGCGGGGCTTTTACCTTTATAACCCTCGGCAGGGTAATTGTCATTGTGTAGTCGTGAGAATGAATGCACTAAATAAAAAGGCTTATCTTTGTTTTGACGGATAAAACTATCTGAATAATCAGCGAACTGTTGATCGAGCTCTCTGATGTCATCTAAGTTTTTAAGCTTTTGCTCTATCTTTAAAGGTCCACCTTCGACACCGCTGGTAATCTCAGGAGGCTGAATAGCTTTTAATTTCGCATTTAGTTCAGGATTGTTGACTAAGTTTGGATAGATACGTTCATCTAACATCTCAGTCATGTTGGAGACCACAGGTAGGATGCCATAATATTCATCATAGCCATTTTGATGAGGATAAGTGCCATCGCTCTCACCTAGATGCCATTTTCCTGACAAGGCGGTTTGATAACCTGAATCGCTTAGAATACCAGCGGCAGTTTTTTCACCTGCCCATGGGTTCTGTGTAATCTTTTCTCCTGTGAGTATCGGTCTAGTCAGTCCTGTACGATTTGGCATGCGTCCAGTCATCATAGCGGCTCTTGAAGGCGTGCTAAAAGGCTGGGCATAGAATGAAGTAAAACGCAATCCTTGCTGCGCCAGCTTATCAATATTTGGAGTCGGTGCGCCTACTGCCTCACCGCCGCCATAAACGCCTAAGTCGCCCCAGCCCATATCATCTACTAAGAAGATAAGGACGTTAGGAGCCTTGCCTGTTTTCTGCTTTAGAGCGCGCAGCTTTTGTTCTGCTATCTTGTCCTGTTCAGGATGAGGTATGGCAGGCTCCATGCTATCAGAGACAACCACTGCCTTTAAAAAGGGATCTCCGCCAATAGTATTGGTAGGGGCTACTGGAGTTTCAGTACTAGCGTGACTGACGCTGATGCCTGACAGTAGTAATAAACTGACGGCCAAAGATAATGACGATTTTTTGATACCCACGGTATCCTCCTTGATCACAATAGGGATTTAAATGCGTTAAATATAAAAAATGCTATGACAATGTACAGCGTTGTATGGCGTTTACACCTCCCTAATCTATTAGCCTTAGCTCTAAATCTTGGCCTTTTTATAAGTAAATATTGCTTTGCCTATTATTGTAGGCGTGCACTCAATACCGGATAATCAGACACTGCTTTTTGATAAAAAATCTTTAGGCCTTGACATAAATAGTTCAAACCCTTTTCACCATCAGGGCTACTGATAAATCTGTTTTTCGGACACTCACCCCAACATAGTTGTAAATAAGGACACTGCTGACAATACTTAGTGAGCTGTTGATACTTCGCAAAGGCAAACTGCTCTTGCTCCTTACTAAAGGCTAAGTCACCTTCGTGAATGTCGCTAATATTGCCAAGCTTAAATTCTGGATAGACAAAATGATCACAGGAATAAACATCGCCATTATGCTCAATTGCTAGAGCCTTGCCACAGATTTGCGCGGTGGTACATTTTTGCGCGCCGTATCCAAAGATTTGGGAGACAGTATTTTCAAACTGATCAACGAACACTTCACCATAGTCGTATGCCAACCACTCATCCCAAATGTCGGCTAAAAAATTGCCCCAGCCTTGGCTAGTGACTGACCAATGCGTGACTTGATTATCAGCCTGTTGAGTCGCTTGATCTTTTAGATAGTTAGGGCCAGAGGTTTTGAAATCTACAGGTTCAACACAAGCACTAAATTGGATCATTTTTGGTGCCACGTCATCGCGTAAGAACCGATAGACCTCTAAGGGATGTTGACTGTTATAGGCATTGACTACACATAGCGCATTAAATTCGATATCGTATTGACGTAATAAGGCCACTGCCCTCATCACTAAATGATGGGTGGGTTTATCATTATTAGTACGTCGATACTCGTTATGAAACTTGGCAGAACCATCTATCGATAAGCCAACCAAAAACTGATGTTTCTTTAAAAACTCGCACCATTTTTCATCGATTAATATACCGTTGGTTTGCAGGTCGTTATAGATGGTTTGATCAGCCTTTTTATACTTAGCTTGCAGCTCAACTACCCGCTGATAAAAGTCCAACCCCATTAGCATCGGCTCGCCACCTTGCCAGCTAAATACCACCTCAGAGCCAGTTTGCGCCTCTATATATTGTCTAATATGCTGCTCTAATAAATCATCAGACATGCGAGGCGTTTTTGGCTGCTCAAGCAGTTGCTCTTTGTGCAGATAAAAGCAATATTGGCAGTCGATATTACATTGCGAGCCACTAGGTTTTATCATGCTATGAAACTGATAAGACTCATTATGAGGTAAATCTGGCAGATGATGCTGAGGCTGGGTCAGTATTTCAGACACCGTTATCCGGCTTTGATTGATATTTGCCATGGTATACACTCCCTTGTATGTCACTATCCGTCTTTTTTTGGTATGAGTTATCCTACAAACAGCCTTTGACAGGCTGTTTGACTAATGACGATTTTAAAAATAGATCTAACTTTTAGATGACTTAAACCATTTTCTTAGGACAGATAAGCTATTAAGCAGAATTCTTAAGGATTTTTGCCAACTTTTTATCTACTTGGCCACGAACAGTCATTGGCAATAAGCGCGTTAGATGATAAAGCTTGCGAGCTTGCTTACCAGGTATAATGAAGAAGTCGTTAGCGCGGATGCCTGCTAATATCTCATCAACGGCCACTTCAATAGGTAAACTACCCCCTAATTGCTTAAGCTGAGTGGTAATGGGTGATCCAGATTTTCGTTCTTCAAATACTAAAGGCGTCTCAACCTCAGGCGGACAGACGACAGCAATATCGATGCCCTCTGGCTTACTCAGCTCCATCCTTAACACATCAGCCAAGCCAATAATGCCAAACTTAGAAGCACAATAACCCGCATAGCCATAGCAAGCCACTAAGCCAGCCATCGATGAGATCAGTACCAATTTAGGGCGCTGTTTGCTATTACTGCGCGCGGCTTTTAGATGAGGCAAAGCGCAATAAGCTACGTTACGGCTACCGACTAGATTGATATCTATTTGCCGTTTAAACTCTTCCTCAGTCATCTCTTCAAAGGATTTTGCAATGGCGATACCAGCACTATTTATAACAGTATCAGGTGCAGAAAAAGCTTGTTCCGCGTCATTGAACACCGCTGCTAATTGCTTAGTATCTGTTACATCAACTTCATAGCCCTTTATAGAGTCGCTATTTTCATTGTGTTTCGCGCCTTTTTTAGACTCTTTTGCGAATTCATTCAGCGTTGCAACCGCTTCATCAATTTGATCATGGGCAAAAATACAAACCTTGTCGCCGGCTTGCAAGTAGCGCTTTGCTAGCTCATAGCCAATGCCACTACTGCCACCAATAATCCATCTAACCTGCTTGTCTGATTTATTGAATATCATGACTAACGCTCCTTGTTTTTTAATGTGATATGACTTAATTTGGTGCTATGAACTTAACAGCACATCTCCATACTCATCCCGCAAGTCTTTTTTCACCATCTTGCCAGCACCATTTAGTGTAATATTATCTACAAAGATGACTTTGTCAGGTATTTGCCAGTTGGCAATTTTGTCATCATAAAAATCAATCACTTGTGACTCATTGAGTGCTGAATTTTGCTCTTTGACCACGATCAACACTGGACGCTCGCCCCACTTCCTATGGGTTGCAGCAATCGCAGCCGCCATTTTGATTTGTGGATGCGCGGCTGCAATATTTTCAAGTTCAACTGAAGAAATCCACTCACCACCGGATTTAATTAAGTCCTTTGAGCGATCACGAATATTCATATAACCATCGGCATCAACGGTGGCAATATCCCCAGTATCGAACCAACCGTCTTCAGTGATGGCATCAGGGTTATGAGTGTAATAATCGTTAATGATCCAGTGGCCTCGTATTTGTAAGCGTCCTTGCGATACGCCATCCTCAGCTACCGCTTCAAGAGGCTGATCGGTGTCCATAAGACGTATCTCAACGCCGTAAGGGGGTCGACCTTGAGATTTACGCAACTCATTTATCTCATCTTTACTTAGCGATTTATGCTTACCTTTTATTTGGTTCATGGTGCCAAGCGGACTGGTCTCTGTCATCCCCCAACCATGTATCGCATCACAATTGAAATCTTCTCTAAAAGTTTTGATTACAGATGGTGGGCAAGCCGCTCCACCGACAATAGTACGGGTCATACTATCAAGCTTGCTGCCTCGTTTTTTGGCAGCGGTCAACAGGCTTTGCCAAATCGTTGGAACACCTAAAGCAACAGTCACGTGATAATCATCGATTAAAGACACTAAGCTGTCACCATCAAGATTCGGTCCAGGCAGTATTAAAGAGCAACCTATCAAGGCTGCAGCATAAGGGGTTCCCCACGCATTGACATGAAACATCGGCACTACCGGTAACAATACGTCTTTTGCAGATAGGGCTGAGATATCAGCCATAGATAACGCCATCGCATGCAGCACCGAGGAGCGATGGGTGTATAAAATCCCTTTAGGATTACCTGTCGTTCCTGAGGTGTAGCATAAAGAGCTGGCAATCGTCTCATCGAATTGTGGCCATTCAAAATCAGGAGAATTCTCTGCTAACAACTCATCAAAGAATAATACGCCAGGTAATTGCGCTACTACCTTATTATCATGGCTACCCAAGCAGATAAAATGCTTAATGCCTGTAATTTGCTCTTTAATCGCCATAATTAATGGTAGGAAGGTAACATCAAAAAACAGTACTTGGTCATTAGCATCATTAATAATGTAACTTAGCTGTTCAGGAAATAGACGAGGATTGATGGTATGGCAAATCATGCCACTACCTGAAATCGCGTACCAAGCCTCTAGATGACGTCGATTATTCCATGCCAGTGTTGCAATTCGTTCTGAGGGTTTTAGGCCCAGTCCTTTTAGTGCATTCGCTAAACGTTTTGAGTTGTTTGAAACCGTCAGCCAATCACTAATCGTAATTTGTCCATCCACCTCTTTCGATAAGATAGTGGTATCACCATGATATTTAGCTGCATGCTCAATCAAACTACTAATTAGCAGTGGCTGATACATCATTTTCCCTAGCATTTGAATATCCTTATATTTATTTTATTGTGCGCATCCCTAGGTACACTCTACGTATAGGTGCAATCAGCAATATGCGTTATATAATTTTTATAGCGTATGAAGTGTTAGTCATGCTAAAGCAATATCTAAACAGTCAGATGAGACAAGCTGAGCTGCTTGTCTCATTTGCTCATGATAATAGGATAATTATACGTTAGGGTTATTTGTTGCTTTATCACTGAAGTCGTTATTAGCATTAGGCTTGATATAACGTGGCACTGTTTGCCCTGTTTGTTTGGCTACGGCATGTAAGGCTTGTTCAATCCAACTTGCATCCATGATAAACATCAGCGAACCATCTTCATTGAAGTTTATATTAGCGCCTTCTACCACCATAAAGCCTTCTGTACCTTCTTTACTGCTAAAAGTGTGCGTAGAACCACCTGGCTCAAACAAATAGCTGCCTGTTGTTTGAACATCGTCAGGATACTCTAGATAATTCCAAGATCCAGCTGTGGTATAAAAATGCACCACTCCTGTGTGGTAATGGCGAGGTAATAAGGTGTCTGCATCAAAACGAGCATAGATTACCCATACGCCAGCTTCAGGATTCAAATAACAAGGGGTCACATGAACGCCTGGTAAAGCGTTTTTCACTTCGCCTTCTTTATTGATATTGAGTGTCAATAGATAGTCTTGAGGGTTGCCGATAGACATATTACAATTCCTTTTGATTTACGGTTAAAGTCAGCATCAATATCTTTCATATGCTGGCTGGTCATAAGAAAGTAAGGGGTAAACCTGTAACTCGCTTGCTACTGATCTACTGCTCACTTGCTGATGTTTATTAGTATATCGACCACAGACATTCTGCCAACCACTCAAAAGAATGGTTTTGAGACCCACTTATTTTTTAATAAAACTCGTCTTTTAGACTCCCTAGTTATGCTAATTTTAAACGGTGTGAAAAAGGTTATGCCTCAACAGAATCATTCTGTTGTTTTCATTTACGTTTCAAAAAAAGGACAGGTTGTATGGATACGCAAGCACTTAATACATTTTCGGATGACTTATTTAATAATAAAGTTGCAGTTGTCACTGGAGGAACGTCAGGAATTGGACAATCCGTGGCTATTGCCTTTGCAAAAAAAGGCGCTAAAGTATTGGCGTTAGGATTAAACAGTGCCGAGGCAAAATATCCTAAAGGGTTGGATATTGAAACGGTAGAAATGGATGTAACAGATGAGAATAAAATAGCGGATTTTTTCAATAATTTAGATCAACTAGACGTGCTATTTAATGGTGCGGGCATGGGCTCTACAACAGAACACGAGTTACCAACCTTCAAAAAAGTCATTGATGTTAACCTAACGGCAGTTTTTCATATTAGCGAATGTGCCGCGCCGCTCTTAGCTAAGTCAGATAATGGCTCGATTATCAATGTGTCTTCGCTATACGCCATCTTTGGATCAGGAATGACTCCTGCATATTCATCATCTAAAGGCGCAATTGATCAGCTTACTAAATCTCATGCGATTTATCTTGCTAAAGATAAGGTGCGTGTTAATGCCGTTGTACCTGGATGGATTGACACGCCTTTAATTGAACCACTAAAACAGATGGAAGGATTTACTGATTTTGTCATGGCGCGCACGCCATTAGCACGCTTTGGAGATCCAGATGAAGTGGCAGCTGTGGTATTGTTCTTAGCTTCCAAAGCCGCAAGTTGGATTAATGGTACTACCATTACAATTGATGGTGGCTACTCTACCATCTGATAAATTAGGAGCTTATTAGCTTATTAGCTTATTAGCTTTTAGCCTAGTCTAAAATCTGTTGTTGGCGCGCTTCCGCTACTGCTTGAGTTCGGGAGCGCACTTGCAGCTTATGATAAATATTACGCAAATGCCATTTAACGGTATGTATAGATAAAAAAACCTTATCAGCTATCTGACCATCACTTAGTCCTTGTTCAACCAATAATAGAATTTCAACCTCTCGCTCCGATAAGATAAACTTATTATTTTGCTTCTCATCATTTTTTTGAGTCAATAGCCCTGTACTCTCTTGATCGGTATCCGGTAACAAATCTTCCTTTTCTTCACTCTTATAGCCGCTAATTTTTAATAGTGATTCAATATATTCTTTGATATCAGGCAGTATAACTATCTCATTCCCCTGATAGCTGAACAAATCTATAAGTATTGAATAGAGCAATGGATGTTCATCAAGAATAATACGATGCGATTGTGTCAGACGAAATAGCTTAAGTGCCTCTATTAATACAGTATAAGAATCGATCTGCTGACCTAAAATATGGTAAGCCATTGCCAGCAATAATTTGATGCGTGCATTACGCAGTACAAATGGCAAGTTGGCCTTTAAAAGTTGATTTAGGCTTGCTGTTGCTTCTGCTATCTGCTGGCTATTACCTAAAAAGATAGTCGTACGATATGGCAGTAAATCTAACCCCGTCAATAACTCGGTCAAAGTTAAAAAATGAGGCTGACTTTTCTCAGTCTCTAAGTTAGAAGGCTGTATATTATAATCTTTACCATGATCAGTAACAAAAGCTATAGGCATTTTTTGCTTAAGCGCTTGTTCGTTTTCCCACTGCCGCACATCTTCAATTAAGCGTGGAAGCGACCACTCATCAGCCTTACTATTAGCATTTAACACATAGTAATGTTTATTATTTTTTTTCGTTAAAACCCCTAGTTTCAGCTCTGTTAAAAACCCTAAAATAACCATATCTGCAATAGCCATGTTTTCACCATGGTCAAAATCTATTAGAGCCTGCTTTGCATCTTCTATACGATTCAATTCATAGTAAAAATCTGCTTTTAAACTGCTTGCTACCCCCAGCATCATATCTTGATTACTGTCATTAGTACCTAACTGAGCGTATTCTGGGCTAATACCTATGCACTGGAACTTTTTGATAGCTGAGGGAACATCGCCTAACAATCTATCACAGGTCGCATCAATGCTATCTACATACGCTAGACCATACGGATTATTACCTTTGATATAGAGTAATCTGGACTGCAGAATTAGTGAGCGAGCTTCTTCTATATTTCCGCGACAAAGCTGATATAAAGCGCACATACCTACTAACGGTGCTCTAAAAAAATAGGCATCTGAAGTCAGCTGCTGAAGGCCGGTTTTTGCCAGTTGATACGCTTTAGGCAAATCATCAGCAATAAATACTATCATTGCTGACAAGCCTAATTGCTTGTCTTTGTAGCTCATAGCTATGTGGGCATCTATGTCTGATAGATATAGTTTTTCTTGCTCAAGAACCTTTATATAATGCCCAGCTTCATGATGTCGACGCGAAAGCACTAAACCCCAAGTCAAATCGTACAGTAAAGCTGGATGCTGACATAATTGTGTGTCAGATAAAGATTTTGTTAGCTCCAAAAAGCTGTAAAGACGTCCGCCAAGTATCAAATCATGACTAACCGATTTTAAAGCAGATAAAACCAAATCATTGTCACCTATAACTTGTGCATGGTAAATGGCTTCTAAAGGCATCCTATGTTCTTGATGCCATTCAGCTGCTTGAGTATGCGCTATCCAATATCTTTTTTTATCTTGGTTTTGGAGCCTTGTTTGTAAAAACTGTCTCATTAATTCATGTATACGAAACCACTGATACTGATCATCTATCGCTTGAATAAAAAGGCCTTGTTGACTCAGGTTCTCAAGCAAGAACTGCGCATCAGTTGCCTCTGTTAAATCATGGCATAAGCTCGCATTTATTTTTCTTAACACACTAATATTTAGTAAAAAATCTTGAATATACTCATCACACTGTAAAAACACTTGCTCCGCTAAAAACTCAGCTATTTGACGCTGAGCACCACTGACTTGGTGGACAAGTTGGTATAGATCTGCTTCATTTTTACAGTACAAATTGATGAGCTGAATGCCTGTTAACCAGCCTTCAGTTTTTTCAATAAGCATAGAGACGAGTTTGTCATCAATCAAAGTGATATTATTAGTTGAAGATACCGATAGCTCTGACAATGACTGATTAGCTGCCATATAAGGTGTGAGAGCGATATTGTGTGTCAAGTTACTTTGCAAATATTGCTGTAATTCGTAAGTATCCGGTAATGACAGTCTTAATTCATTCGCTCTAACAATCCTCACCAATCCCTGCAGCTCCTCTTTTGCAAGTGGCCAATTTGGCTGTATGCGTGAGGCAATGACCAAATGGTAATTAGTAGGTAAAAAAAGATACAGCCACCATATTAGGTTTAAGCTAGTAGGATTGGTTACTGCTTCTAGCTCATCAATAAATAAAGTGTATGTAGTTGTAGTATCAAGCTGAGAAAGCAGATGATGAATATGGTTTTTAGTTACCCTACCTTCGGTTAACGAATGTGAATCAGGAAATTGCGTTAATACTGACCATAAGTACTGATATAAACGTACAGGATCATTATCATCGTTATCCAAGGTCAGCCAACCAACAGCACAGTTATTTTCTTCTAACTGTTCGCTCAGCTGTACCATCACAGTTGTTTTTCCATACCCTGCCGCCGCTTGTATCAACACCAAACGGCTGGTAAGTTTATTAGATAACTGATTCAACAATCTAGACCGCTTTAGCAATCTAACCTGCTGTAATTGTGGTCGATTAGTTTTCGTCTTTAAAATCAGCATCCGTGTCTCATTTTTAAAAGAATTTATTGCTAAAGTAAATGATAGTGCCAAACAGCTATAATGTATGTAAATACTTAAAATATGGCTTCAATCGCTATTGGCACTGATTTTTAGTATGATTTGATAATATGGCCGTATAATGAGTGTACTAATAAAATAATTACGACGCTTGAATTTGGTGACTAGTTTAGCAGTATGAAACGATAGTTGCTTATGAGAAGGAATTTACCGTTCTGAGCTATGCTGAAATTGAGCTACGCTGAAAGTGAACCGCCCCGGTATTGTCGGAGACTCAACATTCTGAGAGAATACGACAATGAAAAGACAAACCTACACTCCTGAGATTAAAGAACGCGCCATTCGCATGCTGATTGAAGCGTCGAGCGACTATCCTTCTACATGGTCAGCCATTCAGGCCATAGCGTCAAAGATTGGCTGTACGCCTGAGACACTGCGATCCTGGCATAAAAAGCACATAGACCAAACTATTCCCGCCTCAGTGCAGGCTCAAAGTGACAAAGAGCGTATCAAAGAACTTGAACGAGAGAATAGAGAACTCAAGCAAGCCAATGAGATTATACGTAAGGCTGCTGCTTTTTTCGCCCAGGCGGAGCTCGACCGTCCACCCAGATAATGGTTCAGTTTATTGATGACTATAGAGGTAGTTATGGGATCGAGCTGATTTGTAGAGTACTACCGATTGCCCCGTCAACCTATCACCGTGCTAAAGACCTAGAGTGCTGCCCTGAAAAGCGTTCACTGCGCAGTCAGCATGACGACTACTATCTCAGCGAGATTAGACGTATTTGGCAGAATAGCAAGTGCCGCTACGGCGCTCGCAAAGTCTGGCAGCAGATGAAAGCTGACGGGTTAAAGGTTGCTCGGTGTACCGTAGAGCGTTTAATGAGCCAGCATGGCCTACAAGGTGTCTGGCGCGGTAAGGGTAAGATTACCACCAACAGCCGTGACGACCAAAAGCGTGCTGATGACTTGGTCAATCGTAACTTTAATGCCCATCGTCCTAATCAGCTGTGGGTTGCAGATTTTACTTATATCAAGACATTGAGCGGCTGGGTCTATACCGCTTTTATCATCGATGTATTTGCTCGCGCTATTGTCGGCTGGAAAGTATCAAAGCGTATGAACACTGATATGGTAATGGCAGCATTAAATCAAGCAATAGCAGACAGAAACAATCCCAAAGACGTGATTCATCATAGTGATCGAGGGGTTCAGTACTTATCTATTCGCTATACCGATAAGATGACGGACTCTAGCGTGATTGCTTCTGTTGGTACAACAGGCGATTCATACGATAATGCACTGGCTGAAACGGTCAATGGACTCTATAAATCTGAGGTTATTGAATATCTAAAAGAACAATGGAATGGTGTTAATGATGTTGAATTAGCCACGCTTGAGTGGGTGGACTGGTTCAACAAGAAGCGGCTGCATAGCACGATTGGATATGTGTCACCCTTTGAGTTTGAAAAGCAGTATTATGATAATTTAATCCTGTCAGGCATTGCTGCCTGACTCAAGTAGATCAGCCTTCGATTATGCTTAAGACGTTCTAAATTGGTGAACCTCTACTATGATGAGTTTGCCAAGTTTACTAATAGACTTTTTTAATATAGATCAACACAGGTTGCGCAATATTTATATCGTTAGTATCATCTCAGTTTTGAAACGATTCAATTACAATTAGGAAAAACCTTATGGCAAAATTAGAATCAAACATCGAATTAGAAGCAGCGGCATTTCGTCGCTTATTAGCTCATTTAGACGAGCGTAAAGATGTACAAAATATTGAGCTAATGAACCTTGCCGACTTTTGCCGTAACTGCTTATCCAAATGGTATAAAGCGGCTGGTGAAGAGCGTGGTATTGAAATCGAATACGAAGATGCGCGCGAGCTTGTTTATGGTATGCCTTATGCTGAGTGGAAAGAGAAGCATCAACAAAAAGCAACACCAGAGCAATTAGCACGCTTTAACGAGATTGAAGCAGCTAAGAACGAGATTGATAAAGGAAAAGACTGATTAATAGTAGCAAAGGTTGCTCGAACTCAGTCAGCGACGCTCAGAGCAAACCATAACAAACACGACAAAAACCCAAGATAAAACCAAAAATTGCCACTAGATTAGCGGCTTTCTATAGATTTGAGTATGCTACTAAACCCTATGGTTCCTTGTTTCTGCATTTGACGGTCAAATAGGCGACCGAGTAATGGCAATGGTACAGTCAATCGACCCTCAGATACCCAAGTCACGTGTGTAGTGCCATCGCCCAAGTCTTTTAAATCAATGACGCCTTTATCATGTTGCATTTTTATAGGTTTAGATTTTTCAATCTGGTATTGCATATGAGTAGGACGCTCAAATGCCGTAATTCGCTCCCAAAACTTAACAGGTCCCGTTTTAATGGTACGTAAAGCCCCAACGCCATTGCGCTCCTCGTCACCTTCATTCACCAACTTAGCTACACCGACCGCTTTAAATGAGCCATAACTGGCATGGTCGCTCAGTGCTTCAAATACCTCATCAATTGGTTTTTTGACAATGCGCTCTACTTTTATTTTAAACATAATATTATCCCGTTAAGACTAAAGTTCTTTAGCTTACTGCCATTTCAGAAATAAACAAAGCAGTCACACTGTGAAAACTTACTATCGCGAAGAACCACGACCTTTTGAAGGGCGTTTGCCATTTGTAGCAGGTTTGCCATTGCCTCCAGACTTACCATTACCCCCTGACGGCTTACCACGACCAGCAGGACGCCCATCTCTACCTTTAGAACCCGCTGGTTTTCTAGCATCATCCTTGGAGTGTTTTTTATTTCCCTTTGCCGCACCCGCTGGTTTTGAAGACGACTTTGCTTTTGACGAGTCATCGGCACGAGGATTTTTTCGTGGTGCATTACGAGATTTCTTAGCCGGTTTACTGTCTTGCGAAGAAGAATTTTCTATAGAGTTAAGTAAAACAGACAACTCTTTTGGCGTCAGGTCTCGCCAGTCTCCAACGGGCGTACCCTTAAGGCTTACATTCATAATCCGTGTACGCTCAAGCTTCACAACTTCATAGCCAAAATGCTCACACATACGGCGAATTTGACGATTCAGACCTTGCACTAGCGTAATGTTAAACACGTTAGGCGACACCTTAGTGACAGGGCATTTTTTCGTCATCTTCCCAAGCATTGGCACGCCACCAGCCAAACCTTCGATAAAATTATCCGTTATCGGTTTATTCACCGTCACCAAATATTCTTTTTCATGGTTATTCCCAGCACGCAATACCTTATTGACTAGATCACCATTACTGGTCAAGAAGATTAAGCCCTGAGAATCTTTATCCAAACGCCCAATCGGGAAAATACGTACGCTATGTCTCACAAAATCAACAATGTTGTTTTTCTCGGAGCTTTCCGTGGTGCTCACAATGCCGACTGGCTTATTTAATACAATAAAAACAAAGTCATCAGCTTCTTTCGGCTCAATGAGCTGCCCGTTGACTTTCACCGTATCTCCAGCAACCACTTGCGCGCCTACTGCAGCACGCTTGCCATTGAGGTATACATTACCTTGTTCAATAAAGCGGTCAGCGTCTCGCCTGGAGCAAATACCGCTTTCACTGATGTATTTATTTAAACGAGTCGAGGAAGCGTTAAACATAAAGCACCGTTTTTACCTAATAAAAAGCCTTTCTTGTTCAGAAAAAAGCCTAAATTGAATGGATCATCAACAACGAGATGGCTCGTATTATATAGGAAATTCAGTGCCCATTTCAGTAGAGATGGGAAGAAACCTAGAAATATATCCAGAGTCCTATAGATTGCGATAGCTTCGATAAAGCTTATTAATGATGTCAAAGGTTCAAAAAGCTAGAGGAATAGCGAGTAATATCTCAATAGAATTTAATGCTTTTAATAAAGAAATATTCTTACAAAAAGTGCCAATTAATAGATATACACTGTAGCGTGATTGAGTTAATACTAAGACTTTATACAAGCGATTTATCTAAAGGCTATAAATACACAAAAATAATCGCTCATCTACACAAGGAAGAATAGAATGACAGGGATGGAGTTTTATACTAATGGACACATTGTTAGCGAAGCTGACAGTATGCGCCAGAAGCTAGGGGATTTAGCAAAACAGTACGACGCGACATCTGCCATTATTATTACAGACGCTGGCATCTCTGATTTAGGATACGTCGATATCGCACAAGAGTCTTTAGAGCAGGCTGGTATTAATGTTGTTATTTTCGACAGAGTTGTTGCTGATCCCCCTATTGAAGTCGTCGAAGAAGCTATTGAACTTGCCAGGGCGAACCAGTGTAATCTGGTCATCGGTTTAGGAGGTGGCAGCCCTATCGATACCGCGAAAATTGTCGCGCTATATTCCAATGACTTTCAGTCGGTTAATGAGCTCTTAGAGGCAGATATTAGTGATTTTAAAAAAATGCCGTTGTTTGCGATCCCCACCACTGCAGGTACTGGCGCAGAGGCTACCTTTGTATCTGTAATCACAGCAAAGGATGGCAGCAAGAAAGCCATATACACGCCTAAAATCCTACCTGATGTCGCGATTTTAGATGCAACGCTAACTCTCAAGCTTCCTCGCCATATTACTGCTGCCACTGCCCTAGATGCGATGGTTCACTGCATCGAAGCTTACACAAGTCGCACCAAAAAGAACCCCATTTCAGATGCGTTGGCTGTTAAAGGTTTGCAAATGCTATGGAGTAACTTTTATACAGTGCTCCATCACGGCGATGATATTGATGCTCGCGCTGAGATGTTATTGGGTTCAACGCTCGCTGGTATCGCTTTTGTCAATGCTTCCGTAGCAGCTGTACATGGACTCTCCTACCCACTTAGCATTAACTTCCATGTGCCGCATGGGCATGCTAATGCGCTCGTGATGTGCGGTGTATTTACTTTCAACTTACCAGTAGCAGCCCCTCTTTATGCAGAACTCGCTCGTGCGGTGATGCCTATCGACACTTCGGGCATGACTGACCTAAAGGCTGCCCATCAATTTATTAATCAACTAAAAGACTTCTTGAAAACAAGTGGTCTAAAATATCGCTTAAATGAGCTAGATATAACGGCAGAGGATATCCCCGCGTTAGCTGATATGGTCATTAATACCTATGCTCGTCTCATTGAAACCAATCCAATGGATATGTCTTTAGAGGAAGTAAGAATGATCTACCAAGAAATACTCTAATAAGCAGCAAATTTCTTAAATAATTTTGTCTATAAATCAAGGAAGATAGTTATGTCAAAATATGAGTTAGACGTGGTGGTAGATGATTTTCACTACCTAGAAGGACCGCGTTGGTATAAAAACGCTTTATGGTTTGTCGATTTTTATACCAAAGGCGTTTATCGTGTTAATGATGAAGGCATTGCAGAAAAGATTGTCCATGTAGAACAGCAGCCATCTGGCTTAGGCTGGCTTCCTGACGGTCGTATGCTCATTGTCTCTATGAAAGATCGTAAAGTGTTACGTTTAGAGGACAATGGCGAATTAGTTGTTCACGCTGATATTTGGAAGCATTGTGAGGGGCATGCTAACGATATGGTCGTTGCGCCTAATGGCAACGCTTATGTTGGAAACTTCGGTTTTGATCTGATGGGTGGTGCTGATCATAAACACACTGGTCTTGTATTGGTGAGACCTGATGGTACCTCTCAGGTTGTGGCAGAAGGTTTGGCCTTTCCAAATGGCATGGTCATTTCTGCGGATGAAAAGACATTAATCGTTAATGAGTTATTTGGCAATAAAGTCTCACAGTTCGATATTAAGGAAAACGGCACTTTAGGAGAAAAACGTGATTTTGCTAACTTTGGAGAGTTAGGAGACGAGCCAAATTTAGGGGCACGTATAGAGAACGCCAGCATCTTACCTGATGGTCTTGCCTTAGATAGCGAGGGCGCTGTTTGGATTGCAGATACCTTGAACCAACGTGCTGTTCGTATTAAAGAAGGGGGCGAAATCTTAGAAACCGTTGATACTGCACCTGACGGCATTTTTGCGGTTGCTCTTGGCGGACAAGATGGCAAAACATTGTTTATGTGTGCAGCACCTGACTGGAATGAAGCGTCACGCACCGCTGAAACTAAAGGGCGTATGCTATCTACACCAGTTAAAGTGGGTCATGCTGGTACGCCTTAGTTTAAGAATACGCCACTAAAAATATTGAGTCAGTATCAAAAATATATCTAGCTACTACCCATTTATAATAAGAAACTAGAATCGATACCAATTTTATCGATTCTAGTTGTGTTAATCGAACCAATGAACTTGAGTGCGAAGAAAAGATAGTTAACAACAAGAATAATTAAACCATAGGAGTATGTATGTCTGCGACCAAAGAAGAAATAGCAGCCTTTATGGCATTAGAATTCCCTCAAACCAAGTGCAAAGTTGAATCAGTAGGCGATGATAGTTCGACCTTATCGCATGATATCGGTATAGATGAGCTACGTCCTGGTGGTACGGTCTCTGGCCCTGTATTGATGAGCATTGCTGATGTCGCACTCTATGTGGCGATACTTGGTAAGATTGGCATTGTAGCGTTGACAGTAACAACAAGCCTTACCATCAATTTTCTGCGCAAACCATCAGCAGAAGCGCGCATCATTGCTGAGTGCACCTTGCTAAAGGTAGGGCGTACGCTCATTGTAGGTGAGGTTTCCTTATACTCAGAAGGCTCTAGCGACTTGGTCGCGCATGTAGTTGGCACATATTCTGTACCGCCCAAGCACGACTAAGCTACTTTCTCAATATTGTTTCCTAGGTTGTAATGCTTCGAATTATTTAGATCATGATAATGCATTTCACTATGTGCTTTTTGGGTAGCTCAGTTCGCAAGCTTTGCCTTTTAGAGGAACGACTATGAATACCTAAATCAGCCCTTTAAAAAGAAAATAACACCCAACCACGGTTAATAATACCGCAAAGCATTTTTTTAAAAGCTCTGGTGATAGTATATGGGCGACTTTTGCACCTAGCTTCGCAGTGAAAAAGCTCATGACACTAATCCCTAAAAAGGCATAAATGTGCACAAAGCCAATGGTATTGGGCACATTGACTTGCTGCTGCATCCCAAAGAACATAAAGCCTAACGCTCCAGCAATGGCAATGGGCAAGCCACACGCTGCTGATGTGCCAACGGCTTTTTGCATGACCACACCGTAACGAGTTAAATAAGGCACCGTTAAGCTGCCGCCGCCAATACCAAAAATGGCAGAAGCAATACCAATAACCCCGCCTGCCGCTAGCTGCTTAGGTTTTGAAGGCAGTTCCGTATTGGCGCCATGGACATCATTAGCATGATTAACGACTTGTTTTTTGCCATCGAAAAACATCTTATAAGCGACCCACAGCAAAAACACCCCAACGATAAGCTGAAGATACAGCCCAGATATCTGTCCTGCAATCCCTGCCCCTAAAAAACAGCCAATCGCTAAACCGGGTGTCAGGTTTTTAAAGACCGGCCACATGACGGCGCCCTTTTTATTGTGCGCCATGAGCGAGCTGATAGAGGTGACAATGATGGTCGCTAGTGACGTACCTAACGCCAAATGCATGATAATGTCAGGACTGTAATCCATTTGGGTAAAGACGATAAATAACAGTGGTACGATAATCGTGCCGCCGCCCACACCAAAAAGCCCCGCAGCAAATCCTGCTAGAGCGCCTATTATTAAGAAAATGATTAGTTCCACAGGATAATTACTTCTCGGTTGAATGATAGTTTTATAGTCGATACAAAATAAAATGGATACGTTATCTGACAAGGTGAAACTGGTACAAATTTTTCTAGCTTGCTGTGCCTAAGCCAACAGAGGCTACAAGAAATTCATTCCAGTTTCACGGTATCTTCTTGATATTGAGCTGACTATAGTTAGATGACAATTAGATAATCAATGTCAGAAAGTCAGCTTAAACGATTTCTACTTGACCTACTTGATGGTAAGCACGGTTGAAATAAACCAAGCTTTCATCAGCACTGCTTTGTTGATAGCCTTGTTTGATGGCGACAACTCGGCACATAAAGACACTGTGCGTACCAACTTGCTGAATATCCTCAATCTCACAGTCAAAACTGACCAATGCATCTTCTAAAATAGGCGCACCTGTTGCTAACTCAGTCCAAGCACCGTGCCCAAAGCGCTCTTCTGAGCATAATTTAGAAGCAAAGGCATTAGATATAGGCTCATGCTGAGCGCCCAACACATTGACACTTAAGGTTTTATTTTCAAGAAAGTAGCCATGTGAGCGAGACGTTTGATTCATACAGATCAGCAAGGTTGGCGGTGTATCGGTGACGCTACATACCGCCGAGGCAGTAAACCCATGCAGACCAGATTGCCCTTTGGTGGTGACTACATTGACGGCGGTCGTCAACAAAGACATGGCATCTCTAAAGTCGGTTGCTTCAATCACATCTTTACTCATTGCTGCAATCCTAAATGTTAAGTCAGTATGTACATTGATAACTGAGGTCACTCATGAGTTTAAACAAGCTTTTATAGGCGGAGTTAAAGACCCAACCTATAAAAGCTAAATTTTGCATAAGTTTAGTCGGTAAATCCTAAGCTGTCAGCTCTTGACGCACGATTGCAGCGCCTGCACTTAACGCGTTCAATTTACCGCGTGCCACTTGGCGCGATAAAGGTGCCATGCCGCAGTTGGTCGAAGGATAAAGCTTGTCCGCATCGACAAATTGCAGGGCTTTGCGTAGTGTATCTGCAACCTCTTCAGGAGTCTCAATAGTATTGCTTGCCACATCAATGGCACCAATCATCACTTTTTTACCGCGAATGAGTTCTATCAAATCCATCGGTACATGTGAGTTTTGACACTCTAAAGAGACAATATCGATATTAGACTGCTGCAATTTTGGAAAGGCTTGCTCATATTGACGCCACTCTGAACCCAGTGTCTTTTTCCAATCGGTATTGGCTTTGATGCCGTAGCCGTAGCATATATGCACCGCCGTCTCACACTTTAGACCTTCTATGGCGCGCTCTAAAGTAGCGATGCCCCAGTCGTTGACGTCATCAAAGAACACGTTAAACGCTGGCTCATCGAATTGAATGATATCTACACCCGCCGCTTCTAATTCTCTGGCTTCTTGATTCAATATTTTAGCAAACTCCCAAGCCAGTTTTTCACGGCTTTTATAATGACCATCATATAAGGTATCAATCATCGTCATCGGACCAGGCAGTGCCCATTTGATCGGCTGATCGGTTTGCTGACGTAAGAACTTCGCATCTTCAACGAATACTGGCTTTTGACGGCTCACAGCCCCAACGACTGACGGCACACTGGCATCATAACGATCACGAATTTTAACGGTTTTTCGATTCTCAAAATCGACGCCATCAAGATGTTCAATAAAGGTAGTGACAAAATGCTGACGCGTCTGCTCGCCATCACTGACGATATCAATCCCTGCATGACGCTGTTCTTGCAATGTTAAACGTAGCGCATCTTGTTTGGCTTCAAACAATTGCTCCCCTTCTAATGCCCAAGGTGACCAAATTTTCTCAGGTTCGGCAAGCCAAGAAGGTTTTGGTAAACTGCCCGCTGTTGATGTTGGTAATAATTTTTGTGTCGGTAATAATATTGTCATGAGATTCATCTTCTTATTCATTCGTATTTTATATTTTGGCTAGAGTTAGATTGCTTAGGCTGCCTGTTTTTTAACAGCTTTTTCTTTGACCGATTCTTTTTGAGCAGTCTCGCTTGCAACATCATAGCTTTCCGCCCATTCTTCAAGAATGTCTTTATATGGCTTGATAAACTGATCTTCCGTAAATTTACCTTGTGTCACTGCCATCTGGCTGCGCTCCGCGCGATCATACACAATTTGCGTTAGTGAATAATCTTGGTATTTCAAACTGGGTTGATATATTTGAGCGGCGGTTGAGTTGGCATTGTAAATTTCAGGTCGATAAATCTTTTGGAATGTCTCCATGGTACTGATCGCACTGATTAGCTCAAGATCGGTGTAATCAGTCAGCAAGTCACCAGAAAAATAAAATGCTAAAGGTGCAGCACTGTTGGCAGGCATAAAATAGCGCACCGTCAAGCCCATTTTGGAAAAGTACTCATCAGTCAATGACCCCTTGTTCAAAGCGCAGCCATCTTGTCTATATTCAATCCCTAATACAGGATGCTGATTGCCCGTACGATGATAGGTTTTACTACTTGAAACGCTTAGGCAAATCACCGGTTGTTTATTAAAATTGGCTTGGTACGCCTCTGAGTTCAATAAATGTTGAAACAGTTTACCGTGCAAATCGCCAAAATCGGCTGATGGTGGCGATGCAGGATGGTTATCGAAATGGGCTGGCAATACGATGCTAAAATCATAATCGCGCACATAGGATGAGAAGCTGTTACCAATCATACCGTCAATACGCTTATTTTCTTTATGATCAATGATCGTTGTTTTTAAGGTCTCAATGACTGGGAAGGTATGACCATTGCCTTTAATATCCAAGTCTGCAGAAATGATATCAACTTCAACAGAATAACGGTCGGCTGTCGGATTATCCCAATGTGCTAAATCATTAAAACGATTATTTATCATAGTCAGCGTTTTGCGTAAGTTCTCTTGACGACTCTCGCCACGAGCCAAATTCGCAAAGTTAGTCGTCAGACGCGTGCTGTCTGCTGGCTGATAATTTTCATCAAAACGAATGCTCGAGATGGAATATATAAATTGTTTACTCATGATAATCCGCTACCTTAACCTAATCTCATTATTTGAGATAAAACCGAATTTGTGTATGAGATGAATCATACCCGAACCAAAACATGAATAAAAATGATACTATTTAAATTAAAGATGAGTAAAATTCATGTTGCTAGTTTTATAGTAGAAAAAGGAGGGAGTAGCGGATGTTTTGACGACAGACTTAATAAATATTAAGCCTGTAAAGGACATTAAAGATGTGGTCTAGCGGGGTTAAAAGATACGTTTATTAAGACCTATGTTTATTAAAGATTGGAATCGAAGCGTCTACTACTAAATGGCTGAGCATCAATAAATAATGGCTTACCGTGAATCATCTCCTCAATGAGACGTCCTGTCACCGGTCCAAGTGTCAGACCTTGATGAGCATGACCAAAAGAAAACCATAAATTATCGTGTTTTGATGCAGGCCCAATAACTGGCTTCATGTCTGGCATGCAGGGTCTTGTCCCACACCATGCTTCAGATTCAACAGCAGCATCAAGCGGCAACACTTTTTTTGCAAAAGTCAGTACAGTCTCTAACTGATTAAAGTCTTTTGGATCATCTAACAATGCCATTTCAGCGCCAGTCGTGATTCTCACGCCTTGATCCATTGCGCCCATCACAAACCCTTTATCTACATCAAACAAGCTATGAGAAAATGCGTTTTGGTCGTTAATCTTAAAGTGTTGATGGTAGCCACGCATAGGAAATAGAGGGATTTCATAACCCAATGGTTTAATGAGATCAGCTGACCAAGGACCGGCAGCAATGACCAAATTCTGACATAAGTGGGTTCCGCTCTCGGTAATGACCTGCCAGCCCTCTTCTGTCTGTATCATATTTTTTACGGTGGATTGTTTTATCTCTCCTGCCATTGCTTCAAAATTTTTAGCATATGCTTTCACAAGACTGCCGGGATTTTTTATCTGCCAAGAGTTTTTCCAGTGTATACCGCCTATATAATCTGTAAAGTTCACATTTGGCTCTAGCGCTTGGAGCTCTGCTAGCGATAGAACCTGATACTCCACGCCTTTATCCGCCGCTTTTACCGCTTTATTAATTGATTTTTCAAAGCTATATGAATGACGATGAAGCTCAATCCAACCTATTTTACTGACCAGTTCATCAGCGCCTGACGCTCTAATCATAGGCTCATGCTCGTCTGTGCAATGCTGAATGAGCGTAGCCCACTCGTCATCGATCTTTTTAACGTTTTTTGGACTTGAGTGAATCCAATACTGTAATAACGGGCGCTGAAGACGATATATTGCAGACCAACGGTATCGAATATCAGCACTTTTATTGGGTAGTATTCTAGATATCTCCTTAAAACTTCTAGGGAACGGTTTTGTATTTACCGCCTCTCTTGTAATGATACCGGCATTACCATAGGAAGTTTCTTCTCCTGGTCGTTTTTTATCTAGCAAAAGAACTTGAGCATTGTTTTTCTGCAGATGCCAAGCAATAGAGGTTCCTACTATGCCGGCACCAATCACAATAACGTCATAGCGCATATCACTACCCCCAAGTAATCAGCTGACCCAAACCTTCGTTTTTAGCTTTTTGAGCAACTTTCAAAGCGACTGCCGCATCAAAACTGGCAGCCCCAACAGATTTGAACAGGGTGATGCCTTTTTTACCTTGATTGATAGTAATATTTTTTGTGACCAAGTCAGCTAAATCGCCACTTAAATCCTCCCAAGTCCAACTGCAACCCTCAGCAGCATCCGCCTGAATCAAATCGCCCGCTTCATGACGTCCGCCCGCGATATCATCAATAAAGACATGTGAGCAGCCTTCAATGACGGAATCACTGACTTCTTTCATCTCAGGTTGATAAGCACCTACCGCATTAATATGTACATCGGCTTTAATTTGGTTTATCTCAAACAAGCCTTCGGTTGCACGTGTCGCCAAGTTAATCACATCGGCATCTTTTACAGCGCTCGCAATATCTTCGCAGACCTCCATAGTCACCGACCATTCTGGATACTGTTCAGAAAACTGTGTTTTAAAGGTATTTGCACCCTTAGCAGTTCGATTCCATAGCGTTACCTTTTTGATATTTGGACACACAGTGAGCACAGCATTCAGCTGCTCATATGCCATACCACCACAGCCGATGACTGCCACTTGCTGGCTATCTGGCTTTGCTAGATACTTACTCGCGATACCCGATAGCGCTGCCGTACGTACTTGAGTGACATAAACACCATCCATAAAGGCCAGGATTTCACCCGTATCATTGTTTGAGACACTCACCACAGCGGTAGTCGTCGGTAGATTTCGCTTTGGGTTATCTGGACAAATGGTGACCAGTTTAACGATAGCAAATTCTTCATGACCGTCGAACAATACTGAAGGCATCGATAGATGGGAGCCACTGTTTTTATCACTGGCAGTGAAAGTCGGAATGACCAAGCGCTCAGGGCACTTAATCCACTCTGGATGCTGCGCTTGTAGGGTCAACAGCTGCTCGATCGAGTCGATAGCCATGGTCATTGTCAATTGACTCTTTACCGTTTTGCTGTCTAAAATATGCATGAGAGTTCCTTATAGTTTTTATTAAAAATAAATCCTAATTGATTACGATACCACTCAACTAGAGATCAAAAATCTTGCCGCGATTCATAATACCATTGGGATCGAGCACTTTCTTAATCTCACGCAAATAATCAATCTCGGTTTCGCTACGGCTATAGTGTAGATAAGGCTTTTTAGTCATACCCACGCCATGTTCTGCTGAGACCGAACCACCATACTTCTGTACTACCTCAAAGATAGAATCATTCACCGTCTGGCATTGCCCAAAGAATTCATCTTTCGATAAATTCTCGGGCTTTAAAATATTGAGATGCAAGTTGCCATCGCCGATATGTCCAAACCAGCAAATCTCAAAATCTGGATATTTGGCGTTTACGATCGTTTCTATATCATGGATAAAGTTTGGCACATGGCTGATGAGTACTGATATGTCATTTTTATACGGCGTGAATACTGAAATCGTCTCAGAGATATACTCGCGCAGCTTCCACAAATCCATCGCCTGAGCCATACTCTGACTCATTACCCCATCGACTATCCAACCATTCTCCATACAGTTTTCAAAGATAGCCATCGCCTTATCCATAATCGGCTCATACGGCGCTTCGAATTCTAATAAAACGTAGTATTTGGTTCGAGCGTCAAACGGCTCTTGCACATGCCCAGTCGCCATTAATTTCTCAATCGCCACCTCATCAAAGAACTCAAACGCAGTCAAATCAATTTGTGCTTGAAAAGCCGCTAACACCTGCATCACATGGTCAAATTCATCCATGCCGAGCACCATCACGGTCAAATCTTGGGGTGGACGGTCAAGCTTCATTTGTGCCTCGGTGACGATACCTAATGTGCCTTCAGCGCCAATGAATAATTGCCGTAAATCATAACCAGTAGCGTTTTTAATCATGCCTCGGTTGAGCTTAAGGATATCACCTTTGCCCGTCACGACGGTGAGACCCATTACCCATTGACGGGTCATGCCATAGCGAATGACTTTAATCCCGCCCGCATTGGTACCAATATTACCACCGATCTGACTTGAACCTGCTGAGGCAAAATCGACCGGATAATACAAACCCTGCGCTTCAGCAAACTGCTGTAGCTGCTCAGTAATCACACCGGCTTCTACCTCTACCAAACGATCAGCCGGATAGAACTGACCAATTTTATTCATCTTATCTAGGCTGACAACTATCTCACCATTGCTAGCGACTGCACCTGCGGATAGTCCAGTACGACCACCACTCGGTGTGATGACAATATTGTGCTCATTTGCCAGTTTTACTAAGGCTTGAACTTGCTCAGTAGATTTCGGAAATACGATAGCAGAGGGTGCTGGCGCAAAATGTTTGGTCCAGTCTTTACCCCAATGCTCTAAGCTCACAGTATCTGTCTTAATCTGTGATACATCATAACCATGCTGTTCTTGCAATATAGACAATAGTTGCTGAGTTAATGCTAGCACGGTTGAAGCATGCTCAGATTCTGTATGCGCAGCTTCTATATGTGCAGCTTCTAAAGTAGGCAGTGCTGAAAAATCAGTCACAATATACACTCCAAATAAATAAAAGCAGTGTGCCGTTCACTTAATCTCTCCGCCAAATCAGCGGCGGCAATAAATAAACACAACGCCCTGCGTCAAAAAACTAGGCTATGATTTTGAGACATTGACCCATATGATACAAAGTCAGCCCCATCTCCGTATAGCCTGAACGCAAGCCAGACATACTTACCTTAGCTTCTTTAATCGTCTTAAAGGGTAATGGCAAGACGTCGCGGTCACCTGAGATAATATAATCAGCAAAGCATTTACCAATCATAGTACCTGTAGTAATCCCACGCCCATTGTATGCAGTCGCGGCAAGGATACCGTCTTCTGGCTCAAAGATACGCATGATATGGTCTTGCGTAAAGCCAAAGTGACCGTACCACTCATACTGCCACTTAAATTTAGGCAGATCTGGGAAATAGCTCTTTTGTACGACATTCGCCCAGTTTTGATAGAAGGTTTTGGACTTCATGGCTTTGCCACCGACCGTGCCAAGGAGTAAACGACCCTCGTTATCACGGCGAATACTGGACAAGGCCAAGCGCGTATCCCAAGCGCCTGTTTTATAAGGCAATATTCGATCTGCCACTTTACCGGTCAATGGCTCAGAAGCAATTTGATAATAATCAACCAAATAGAACGTCTTCTTAATATCTGTCCATTCGCCTTCAGTATAAGCATTGGTCGCGATGATGACTTTTTCAGCTTTCACCGCCGCATCAGCTGTACGCACATACCAATTACCATCAGATTTCTCAACTGAAGTCACCGCCGAGTGCTCATAGATACGTACGCCCAGTTTAGTCGCGGCTGCCGCTAAGCCATTGACGTATGCGGATGGGTTAATAGTGCCCGCACGATGATCGAGCAAGGCTTTATTGATACTGGTTGTCCCGCAGTATTCATGACAGCGCGCACCGGTCAATACCTCGGCATGAACACCGCGACGTATCAACTGATCGTAGCGGATATCTACATCGGCTTCACCCTTGGCATTGTGCGCCATATGGATATTGCCCGTACGCGTATCCTTTGCATCAATATGATGGCGATCGATGATGTCAAACACGAGACTTGGTGCATGACCGAGCGCAGTCCCTAAACGTTCACCAACCTCTTCTCCCATGATTTTATTGAGGTCATCAGGACGAGCCCAAGTACCGGCATTCACAAAACCCACATTGCGTCCTGAGCCGCCGCTACCGATGATCTTACTCTCTAGTAACACCACCGCGATGCCTTGCTCTGCCAGATGAATCGCAGCAGACAGCCCAGTATAACCACCGCCGATGATACAAACTCGTGTTTGCGTTTCGCTCGTTAGGGTATCGTAGTGGTGAGTTTTGGGCGCAGTGACGCTCCACAAACATTGCTCTTGCAACATCTCAAGTTCCTTCTAAATTATACGTTTTCTACGGTAGAGAGCGTGCTTGTGTTATCGATGACAGTCGGTTCTTCACGAGGAATAAATTTATTTAAGACGACCCATAGCAAGCCAAACAATGGTGATAACCAGCAGGCAAAGGCGAATGGCGCGTAAGTTAAGGTCGCAATACCTAGGGTTGCCGCGACAAAGCTACCGCCCATGTTCCAAGGAATAAGTGGCGATAACAGCGTACCCGTATCTTCGATAGAGCGAGTAAGCGTCGTGCGCTTGTAACCCATCTCTTTATACTTATCTTTGAGCAGACGACCTGGCAAGACTAGCGTGGTATAGACATCACCGATAAGCGTACCAACACCGATGGTACTGGCATAAGTCGTAATCACTAAACCAAATCTCGATTTCACCATGTTGTTGATTTTGGCCATAATGGCTTTTAATGTACCGTAATGCTCAATTGAACCGACAAAAGCTAGTGCAAAGATAGTTAAGGTCACGACCCAAGTCATGGACATCACGCCACCTTTAGACAACAGTTGATCGACCACAGCAAAGCCGGTCTCACTTTTAAAGCCATTTTGTAGGACGTTAAAGATGTCATGGACACCAACGCCTTGCATAAAGAATGCGACAAGACCAGCAACTACCACACCTGACAATACCGTTGGAATGGCTGGCATTTTCATAACAGCTGCAATGACGACGACAACAGCAGGTAATAAAGTAATAATGCTCAGGTTATAGTTCGCTGCTAATGAGGTTTGTATTTCTTTGATTGAGGTGAGATCGACATTATCTGCGCCGTAGCTCATACCAATCCAAGCATAGAGGATCAGAGCAGTCACCATCGCAGGTACAGTCGTCGGCAACATGCCACGGATATGGTCCCAGAGGTCAACACCGGCGGCGGCTGGTGTTAAGTTCGTGGTGTCAGACAACGGAGACATTTTGTCGCCAAAGAAAGCACCGGAGACGATGGCACCACCTGTTAGTGACGGTGGAATACCTAATCCCAAACCAATACCCATCATAGCTAAACCGACTGTACCAACCGTGCCCCACGAGGTACCCGTTGCTACTGAAATAATGGCACAAATAAGACAAACAGAGACTAGGAATGAGGAGGGAGAAAAAACGCTAAAGCCGTAGTATAAAATAGTGGGTACAGTGCCGGCGATAATCCAAGCACCGATGAGCATCCCTACACCCATCAAGATGATCATGGCAGGCAGACCAATTTTCACAACCTTTAAGAAACGCTCTTCCATACCTTCCCAGCTGCGCCCACGTATCTTCATGAACAGACCGGTGATCAAAATGCCACATGCTAGCGGAATATGCGGAGTAAAATCTTTGAAGACAAAAAATTGCACCATTAAAATAATGGCAGTCAATATCAGTGGGGCAATATCTAGCAGGAAGCTAGAAGAAGGATCATAACCTTCGATATCAGGGTCATGCGGTTTGTGGGGTTTATCTGCAATCATAATATATCTACCTATCCTAGTAGTTAAAACCAAATCCATTGGTATATAGTTATCGTACGATGTTGCTCATTGGTCAGATGCAAACCAATTTAGTGACCTAAGTCACTTCTCTCAATGCATTTATATTAAATAATCAATTAAAACAATAACTTAATATTCATGTTAAAGAATAAAGTATTGCCATCAATCAAAATAGATATTTGAAAGATATTCATTCATTACTAAAGGGATTAAAAAATAAAGCGTTAAACAGTAATCTTAATTAAAACGGCTATCCGCTATTTTTGCGGCTTATTGACGGTCTAAAAGTAGATTCAAAACAGAATTTAAAAGGATACAAGTAATGCTAAGGGCAGTTAAGCGCACATAACGCGCGCTTAACTGGCTAAAAACACACTTTTATATTAGCAACTATGGCTTGCATTAACCGAAATTAATACCCTGTGCTAGTGGTAGCTCAGTTGAGTAGTTGACCGTATTGGTCTGACGACGCATGTAGTTTTTCCACGCATCAGAGCCTGACTCACGACCACCGCCAGTTTCTTTTTCGCCGCCGAATGCGCCACCAATCTCAGCACCGCTGGTACCGATGTTGACGTTGGCAATACCACAGTCACTACCGCGGGCACTTAAGAACAGCTCAGCTTCACGCAAGTCATTGGTAAAGACGCAAGAAGATAAGCCTTGTGGCACGTCATTTTGCAGCTCTAAAGCTTCGTCGAAGTCTGTATAGGTCATGACATACAAGATCGGTGCAAAGGTCTCATGACGGACGACATCATTTTGCGCATCCATCTCAACAATAGCTGGCGTGACGTAGTAAGCGTTTGGATACTTATCTTGTAAGACGCGCTCACCACCAGTGACTGTACCGCCGGCTGCACGGGCTTTGGTCAAAGCGTCTTGCATGTTATTGAAGCTATCTTCGTCGATAAGTGGACCGACCAAGTTGCCTTCTAGTGGATGACCGATACTCACTGTTGAATAAGCAGATTTTACGCGTGGTAAGATGTCATTTTTTACAGATTCGTGGACGAATAGACGGCGTAGCGAGGTACAACGCTGACCCGCAGTACCAACTGCTGAGAACAGAATACCGCGTAAGGCTAGGTCTAAATCAGCACTTGGCGTTAGAATCATGGCATTGTTACCACCAAGCTCTAGTAAAGACTTACCGAAACGCTCAGCGACTTTTGGCCCTACGATTCTGCCCATACGTGTGCTGCCCGTCGCACTGACGAGAGCCACATCTTTATGCTCAACCAACGCATTACCAACATCGGCTTCACCCAATAAGAGCTGAGATAGATTGGCAGGCGCATCGCCAAATTTGGCTAGGGCTTTCTCGAATAGCGATTGGCAAGCGATGGCAGTTAAAGGGGTTTTTTCTGAAGGCTTCCAGATCACAGGATTACCACAGACCAAGGCTAGCGCCGTGTTCCATGACCAAACAGCAACGGGAAAGTTAAAAGCTGAGATGACCGCGATGACGCCTAATGGCTGCCAAGTTTCGCGCATGTGGTGACCAGGACGCTCTGAGGCGATAGTCAAGCCATAAAGCTGACGAGATAGACCTACTGCAAAGTCGCAGATATCGATCATCTCTTGGACTTCGCCTAGACCTTCTTCTTTGATTTTACCGGCTTCTAGAGAAACTAGCGCGCCTAGATCTTCTTTGTGCTCACGGAGCACTTCGCCTAAAATACGGACCAATTCACCACGCTTAGGAGCAGGCACTGTACGCCATTCTTTGAAGGCTTTTTTAGCATCTTGTATTTGTGTGTTGACATCATTCACTTGATGCAAAGCGACCTTACCGATGACTTCACCATCGATAGGGCTATTAACTGCGAAATCGCCTGCTTGGTACTGGCTTTCGTCGACGCCCATGGCTGACATATATTGCTTAATCATAATGACTCCTTTGTATAGTATTTCGTTACGTCCGTGCAGATCTATAAACTACCCTGCCGTCGCTCAAGTTGCAAAATAATAAATTTCTTGCTGTCATTCGTTTTTGGAATGGCGCTCTAAACTTAGTAGATAAAATCTTAATGAATCAATATATTGACTGATATAACTCTCATTGTATTAAAGCGGATTAAACCTCACTGCTCTAAAAAAATGTTTTTCACAGCGCCACTGTTTTGTCTTTTAACCATAAGTTGCTTTAAGCTACTTGTTGTAACGAGGCCAAACACGCCTGTAGACTCTCATTCTGCCGCTGCGCATATAATGCCAATTCATCTTGCACACGCATGCCTAAGGCTTGCTCAAATTCTTGCTTATTGGACTGATCGTCATAGCTGTTCTCGCTATCACTATGAAGATTGGACTGGAAGATACCGGCTGCACTCACAGGCAAAAAGTCTTCATAAACAATCGGCTCAATAAGAATGATATCTTGCTCAATCAGGCTTTGCAGATCGGCAGCAGAGAGCTCGTTTGACGGTGAATCTATAATGTGGTTTGCAAAAGCCTCTTTATCAGCTACTTGATAAAGGAAATAAGCAAGCTGCTCATGATGCAGTGTCTTATAATCGTCTGGAAAAGCGGCAAAAGATTCGCTTAATAATCGATAATATTGCTCAGCATTGTCTTCATTTGGGGTCGTACCCAACTTTTTGCGGGCGGCGTTAAGCAATTGGTCGTAAAGCGCACGGCCTTTTGGGGTCAGGGCTACACCGCGCTGCTCAATCTCACCAAAGCGGGCAGTATGCTGACCGGATTCATACTGACCGTCAGCACCTTTAAAACTCACTGGCTCTATTAATGCCTTAAAGCTGGTCTGGCGCAAAAGAATAGGACAGTGACGGCGTGGCGGTCCCTCAATGATCGCTTTTGGTGTAATTCCTCGGCTCTGCATACCTTGTTGGACGGCATCGATATCTAGCGTCCTTGGGGTCAAATGATTGATATGTGGTCCTTTAAACCCAACCACATCGGCAATCAGTTGATGTTGAGCTGCCAACTGCTCATATATGTCTTTCGAGATAGGCGACTGCTCATGCCAACGAAAGGTCTCGAGCGCTTCTTGGACAAATTGCTCACCCTGCTCATTCGTTAGACCGCCCTCGTTTTCATAAATTTCAATCAGTTTGATCGCGTCATCGGTAAAGATACAGCGCGCATCCAGTGCCGCTTGGGCTTGTTGCTTGAGCGTCGCATCACCAATCAAATCTAAACGCAATAATGAGGTAAATACGCGAAACGGGCTATTATTGAGCGATGCCGTATCAATCGCGCGAAACGCTGTAGAATGCACTGGCACGCCAGCAGGCGCTAGATCATAGTAGCCGATCGCATGCATACCCATAACTGCGAACAAACGACGCATCATCGTAAGCTCTGCCGCAGTACCCAATCGAATCGCTCCATGGCGCTCCATGCTGAGTCTATCGATTTCATCGGTATTCTTAAGCTGTTCAGAAATCTCAGGCTGCTTGTCCAATACATCCTGATTAACCTCAGCGACCAGATTCATAAGATCAGTATACAGCGGCACTTCTTTTTGATACATATTTGACATAGCGAGCGAAAAACGATAACGGATATCGTCACTGCTCATATTTTTTTGGTTTGAGCTTAGATGCTCTAAACTCACGGTTATTCCCCTTAAACTGCTTATAATGAAAAATGAATAATAGTTAAAAATGATGGAGGCTTTATGTAGCTCACATAGGAGCTATAAACAAACGTATTTACTAAATCGGCAGCTCATTTGGGATAGATGCTAGGATGGCTTTTAGGATATCAAGGCCTTCTTGTAAGGCTTCAGGCTCAATCGTTAATGGTGGTAATAAGCGAATAATGTGGCGGTATTTGCCACTAGGCATCAATAGCAGCCCTTGCTTACGAGCTTCCGCCAAGACATAAGCCATCACGCTTGGGTGCGTACCGTGAGATGGATGACGCAGTTCAATGCCGCGCATAGCACCTATACCGGTTAAACCATATAACCAAGGTGTTAAACCTTCTTGTTGCCACTGTTCAATAGTGGTTTCAATGGTTTGCTGATAGTGTTCTGCTGAGTCCCATACGGCATCTTCTGCCATGATATCGAGCGTGGCATTGGCAGCAGCACATGCTACTGGGTTGCCAGAATAGGTACCGCCCAAGCTGCCCTTTGGCAAGTCGTTCATGACAGTGCCTTTACCAATGACTGCCCCTAATGGTAGACCGCCGGCAATACTTTTACCCAGCAACACCATATCGGGCTCGATACCTAGATGACTAAAGGCGAACGGTGTACCCGTACGCCCAAAGCCTGACTGAATCTCATCCATAATGAGCAAGATGCCATGATCATCACAGAATTTACGTAAATATTGAGCAAATTTTGGCGACATTAATTGAAAACCGCCCTCGCCTTGTACAGGCTCTGCGATAATAGCGCCGATATTAGCAATATCCGTTTCAACTTCGAACAGGCGCAGCAAAGCGTCAATGGCTTGCTCGTCACTGATATCATTGTCAGGGCTTGGGAATGGAATATGATAAACACTGCCGGCAAGAGGGCCAAGGCCGCGTTTATACGGGGTCACTTTACCATTAAGGTTGACAGCTGCGAGGGTACGGCCATGAAAACCGCCATCAAAAGCAATCACACCGACACGACCAGTCTTCATACGGGCAATTTTGATCGCGTTTTCGGTTGCTTCGGCGCCGCAATTGGTTAACATGCCTGCAAGCTCGCCTGCAATAGGAACTAAATCGCAAAGTCTCGGCATGAGCTTTTGGTAAGGCAGGTGACCTGCCGCATTGTAGGCGTAGTGAATGAGGTTTTGTGATTGATCGATGATAGCGTCCACGATATGCGGATGACAATGACCAAAATTTAATACGCCGATACCACCGACGAAATCAATATAGCGCTTGCCATTCGTATCCCAAACGTGCGCATTTTTACCTTTGCTAAGGGTCACTGGATGCACCATGGTGAATGCATCGGTAACGTTATACAACGAATCCATGAACGTCTCTCATCTTCCTTGAGTTAGACGCTCATTTCAACAAAAACCTAGGATTTGGGCAAACGAATAATAGTTGGGCGGGCATTCCTTTTTGTCATCGTGTCTGATTGGAGCGATTGTTTTTTTCACCACTGGCTTTTAGCGGTTAATCACATTACTGTCGTTATCCATGGCTGACACTCGTACAAGTGATGCCAAGCAAACTGGCTAACTCCACCTGACTCTGACTGGACGTCTCTAAGTAGCGTGCAATCCACTCTTGCATCACTTTGGTCTTGTGCGAGTTGCCAAGCGATAAAGGATAAGACATATAGTAAGCCCCTCTCCCCTTAGCCGCATAATGCCAAGCCATCACCAGCTGACCCGATTGTAGCTCAGGAGCCACCAAACGTAACGGCATCAAGGCAACGCCATAACCGGTTAATGCTGCCGAAATACAGGCATGAAACGTATCGAAGCGTGGGCCTACAAACGTACCATCCAAGCTAATCTGCTGCTGCTTAAAGTACTCATACCATGCGCTAGGACGTGAGCTCAGCTGTAGCAGCACATAGCTGTCCGACTGCTGCGGTTGCAAGTCTTTACCTTGCAAATAATCAGGCCGACAAACCGCCACACAGTACTCATCAAACAATTTAACATTTTGCATCCCTGACCACGTCCCTTCACCGTATAAAAACGCAATATCGATATCATGCTCTTCGGAGAAAAATGGACCTACCTGCTCTTTAATATCCAGCCTAATTAAAGGATTTTCCTGACTAAAGCCGTGAAGCGCAGGAATCAGCCAACGTGCACAAAAAGTGGGATGCGAGACCATTTTTAGCACTTCCAAATTACTGCTATGCGACATCAAATTGGTCGTCGCAGTCTCGATATGCTTAAGAATACTTAGTACATCGATATAGTAAGCTTTGCCGGCAGGCGTTAACGAAATACGCTGCGAGGTACGATAAAACAAAGAGATATTCAGCATCTCTTCTAACTGTGCCACTTGCTTACTAATCGCACTTTGCGTCATATGCAGCTCTAAGGCCGCATTAGTAAAGCTTAGGTGACGAGCCGCTGTCTCGAAGCATTGCAGCGCAGTCGTCGAAGGATATCTTCTAAACGCAAGCGAAGGATTGGTATCAGTTTTCATAGTCTATTTTTATTTTCTTCCATGATAATAGATGTGGTACTTCGTATCACATCGCTTCTTTTAAGCACAGTCTAAGGTTAGTATGCCACTACAGCCTAGCAAGAACATTGGTTAACCAATTTCTTATACTAAATTGAGCGCTGGTCTAGTTATCAGATCCAACCTGCTTCCAAAAGCTCCTCGGTGTTACTCACTTTAAAGTCATGATATAAGTTAAAAAATACCGCTGGATCTTCAACATTATCCAGTAGCTCTCGTTTATTGAGCGCCACAAACATAGCCAGTGCATAAGCTGCACCATGGATAGATTTCTTTGGATTAAACTCCATATCAGTAAAGGCCTGATATTGCATGACCTCTTCATGCAGCTGAGGGTTTTGCTTTAATGCATTAACATACAGCCAATCATAAAATGTCGTTAATGGCTCTACACTCCACTCCATACCGAAATAATTATAGCCAATGAGTTCACCCGAGGTGATCAATCGCTCATCTTTTTTGGCTTGTCTGGGCGGTGCACTTAGCAAGTCGATATAGGGGCCACCATCCTCAAAAACCATACTGCTTTGAAAGGCGTTTTCGACACTATACTGCTCGCCCCCATTCTCATTAGTTAGCTTTAGGCTCAAAGGGCTCAGCAGAAAACTCAGCTTATTACCCGATTTACTCGACAGCTCTAAAACGTGATTAAAGCCATATTTTTTGCGAATAACTTGATGCATATCATTGATAGATTTTTTCTTTTGCCGACTCGCAAATCCCACATGGCGCTCAAACCGAACCATATCTGTTTTTACCAGATTATCACTGTTCACTCTAGGCATGAATACAGGTCTTTTTTCTACCGCGCTTTGTGCTTGTTCCATCGTGATGTACCTTATATCAATAATCTTTTATCAATGTTCTTTTATAACTGATTAAATGCGTCTGGGCAGTCCGAAATATATCGAATCCAATCAGCACTCGCGGGGCAGTTTATCTTATTATGGGTCATTTATCCTGCTCTATTTTAGCGTTATCAATAACCTTGAGCTATGCTGAATAAACGGTAAAGATAAATTTGGTGAATTTCGGCTTTACCATTTGAGGTGGATGTTGAAACGTAACTTGATGTGGTGACTCTTGAGAGAGTCAAACCTTCCAAAATTAGAAAAAACTGCTTAATAATGAGCAATTTTTAAAATTAGCAATTTCTGAATGTATCTGATTACTATACAGGTAGTTGCCACTTTATAGTGTTAGTAACCATCCAGCGGCTCCGCAGCCAATCACTACCAGCCAAGCAGGGAATTTCCAGAACATCAAAGCAATGAGAGCGACCAATGCCAAACCAAAATCTTTTGCTTCAACAATAGCGCTTGTCCATACAGGCTGATAAAGCGCTGACAATAACAAACCAACGACCGCTGCATTGATACCAGATAGTGCGGCTCTTGTGCGCAGATTTTGGCGTAGACTCTCCCAAAACGGCAGGACGCCCATAACCAATAAAAATGACGGCGCAAAGATTGCTATCAAGCAAATCATCCCTCCTAGCCAGCCACTAGGAGCTTGATTCATCGAGCTACCTAGAAATGCTGCAAAGGTAAATAAAGGTCCTGGCACTGCTTGCGTAGCTCCGTAACCTGCTAAGAAAGTATCGTTACTTATCCAGCCTGCGGGAACAATCTCAGCCTGTAATAATGGCAATACTACGTGTCCGCCACCAAATACAAGTGATCCTGCACGAAAAAAGGTATCTACCATAGATAGGGTTTGGCTTGGATACAATGCAGTTAGCAGCGGTAAGCCAATGAGCAATGAAAAAAACAAGAACAACCAAACAAGCCCAGTCCGACGTCTCACAGTAATAGCAAGCGGGTCATGAGCAATCACTTTTTCAGGCTGGAACCATAGCAGCCCAATAATGGCGGCAATCGCAATAACGCTTACTTGAGCTAATGCAGAAGGCACCGAAAGTACAAAACAAGCAGCCAGCGCCATGATAGAGATTCGCGCAACATCGGTACAGAGATTTTTCCCCATACCCCATACCGCTTGCGCAACCACAGCCACTGCCGCGACCTTTAAACCATGCAATACACCAAGTGGAACAATATCCCCATAACTGCTAATACCTAGGGCAAACAATATAAGCACTATGGCAGAGGGTAAGGTAAAACCAGTCCAAGCAGCAAGCGCGCCCGTATATCCTGCTCGGGATAACCCGATAGCAATGCCAACTTGACTGCTGGCAGGTCCTGGTAAAAACTGACAGAGCGCGATTAAATCGGCATAGCTGTTCTCAGTCAGCCACTTGCGGCGTATTACAAACTCATCACGGAAATAGCCCAAATGAGCGACAGGGCCACCAAATGAGGTCAATCCCAATCTAAGGAAGATAAGAAAAACAGCCCATGCTGATCTGCTTTCAATATTAGCATTATTGTGATGTACCACGAGTCACTCTCCTTGGCAGACCGTATAAAGAGAAAGTGTTATAACTTAAAGTCACATACAGAGTTTGATTAACTATTTAGTATTATTTTTACTTACTATTCAGCATCATCTAATAATTTATTAAGGGTTTCTATCATGGGATCATCTATGATGTGATCTTCTACAAAATCCACTATCTGATAAATGGTCGCCAAATCCATTGCTTGAATACCTAAGCTCGCTAACTGCGCATTGATAACCTCTAAGCACTCGTTATCTTCAGCGCCGTCACTCGCGAACCAATACATCTGCTCTAGCAAGGTGTCTTGTTTGGTTAATGTTGAATAGCTATCGCCCTGAATAAATAAATTAAAATAATAAGGCATCTCTACATCATTAATAAAAAAAGTACGCTTACACTCTAGGGTATAGGCTTGTGCTTCTTCACTGTCGTTGCTGTCAACGCCATCAATACCTGCATCATTTTTGTCGTCTTCGCCACGCTCAAGCTCTTCTTTTACCAAGCCCTCTAGGAGTTGGTAGCGCCCTGCTTTTATTTTGTGATTGTAAATAATACTCGCATCCGCGATTGCCTCGAAGATAATGGCACTAACATCTAGAGTATGATTATCAATATCATAGAAGCTTTTTAGCGCAGGTAAAAATTCAGTTAGCTGCTCTTCAGGGACTGGTATGAGAAATTGCTGCTCGTATATCTTGATCATATCTTCGGGCGCGTAAGTATTGGCAGTATCAGTCTCGTTTCTACCGGTAGGCTGTAATGGTAAAAAATCATATGGGTTATCATTGGTCATTTGGGACGGCCTTTTATGTGTGTTAGATTTAATAGATGTCTGCTATCAAAAAAAATGAGCGTCTCTAAGCGGATATATCACTCTTAATATACGCTTAAAATTTATGCGGGTATTGTCGCTTATTTGGACAATTTTAGATAGACAGCGATAGACATACCCCTTGAATTATTCTCATAAAAAAAGACCTTACCCATCAAATAGGCAAGGTCTAAACGCTAAGTCGTACCAAAAACGCTAGGTTTTAATTATAAAAACAATAGCCCTAAACCAATCACAACACCACTAACAAACAGGACGATGACACAAAAACCCATGATATCTTTGGCTTTGAGTCCCGCAATTGCCAAGGCTGGCAATGCCCAAAACGGCTGAATCATATTTGTCCATGCGTCACCCCATGCAACTGCCATAGCAACCTTTGCAGGGTCACTGCCCAGCATCTCTGCCGCCTCTAACATAATGGGTGCTTGCACTGCCCACTGTCCGCCACCTGAAGGGACAAAGAAGTTAACCAGTCCTGCGCTTAAGAAGGCGAAAAGTGGTAATGTCTCAGCTGACGAAATATTGACGAATGCTTCTGACATCACGCCTGCCAAGCCTGATGCTGTCATCATACCCATGATTCCTGCATAAAATGGAAACTGGACAATAATAGCACCGGCGCCTTTGACCGCTTCTTGAACGGCAATCAAATACTTACGAGGTGTTCCGTGAAAGATAATCCCGAGGAACAAAAACATAAAGTTGACCAAATCAAGGGTCAAGGCAAAGCCATTTTGCACAAAATAATAGACGATAAAAGCAATGCCCAATATGCCGATAACCATTGACAAAATCCAGCTATTTTCCAAACGCTCTGCTGGTGTCATGTCCGATTTTTTTGGTAGCTCCTCAACGATTGGTTCAACCAGAAGTCTCGGATCTACCGTCACCGTATCTTCTTTTTTGGGCATCATCAGACGATTTAGTAAAGGAACGATGATAATCAATGCAGCCACAATAATTAAGTTATAGCTAGCAAATATGGTGGCACTGGTTGGAATAACACCAATCTTATCAGCGAACGGATGACCTGCTGTCGCAATGGATAACGGAATGGAGCCCGAAAACCCAGCATGCCAAATAATAAAACCAGAATAAGCACTGGCAATCAATAAACGGTAATCGACATTCTCTACACGCTTTGCCAATTCTTTGGCGAATAATGCCCCAATCACCAACCCAAATCCCCAGTTAATCCAACTTGCCGCAAGGGATACTAAAGTTACCAAGATAATGGCACTGCCCGGCGATTTTGCTAAACTTGCCAGCTTTCCTAAACCTTTTTTAAATATTGGGCTGCTTGCCAATACAAAACCTGTGACTAATACCAACACCATCTGCATTGAGAATGCGAGTAATGCCCAAAAACCTTCACCCCAAAACGCCACCATTTGTACCGGTGAAGAGTCAGTTAATCCTAAACCCAGTACAAAAATAACCACTGTTAAGATAATAACGAACAAAAATGGATCCGGTAAATACTTCTCCATTAAGCTATTCGAAAAACGGGTAATCCCTTTCATTTTATAATTCCTTTTTTTAGATATACATTCCCTGAATGCTACTGCTAGCTAACTATAGTCCATTCAATTTCGAAACGCTACAGCACTGCTATGAATGATTCTTTTTTATTTAGACCTTACTGTTCCTGCCTACTCTTACCTGTTTAATTATATCTTCCACATATAAAAAGGCTTCCAAATAGTTGAAAGCCTTTTTATTTTATTTAGGTGATGAATCATAAATTGATTATGACGCTCTAGAAAACGTGCGTCAAACCAATTGTTATGGCAAAATCTGAATGACCACTATCTGACAGGTGGCGTACCTTCAGCATTAGAGAGCACTACATCAACTTGTATCAATGCGTCCATAGGGATTGCTGATACCCCAAATACTGTTCTGGCAGGCAGCTCACCGTCAAAGAACGTGGTATAAACATCATTGACCGTGTCAATATCGTTAATGTCTTTGAGTTGGATAGTTACTTTAACGATGTCATCCATTTTATGATCGATACTCTCGACAATGGCTTTGATATTCTCTAAACACTGCTGAGTCTGCGCTTTTATATCACCGTCGATAAGCTTACCTGTTTTAGGATTGATAGGTAATTGACCTGAAAAATGATTATAGTGAGAAAAAGCAACCGTCTGCGTACTTAACAATTGCTTTGGCGCCTGCTCAGTATTATTGACTTTGATCACAATGCCATGTCGATCTTCAACGGCTTGTGGCGGTGTGCCATCTCCATGTGATACCACGGCTTCAACTTGTACCAAAGCACCCATAGGTAGCCCTGAAACCATAGTCACTGTACGCGCCGGCAGATAATTGACGGCTCTTGCAATAGCAGTATCTGGGAAAAAAGTGCTATAAACGTCATCGACGGCTGCGATATCAGCAAGGTTAGTTAGACTAATGTTTATTTTGACAATGTCATCAACACCGACATCGATACTATTCAAAATCGACTTGATATTGGTTAGGCATTGCGCCGTCTGCTCTACTATACCGCCTGCTACTAATTGCCCTGAAATAGGATCGATTGGTAATTGTGCTGAAACGTTATTATAATGAGAAAAAGCAACGGTTTGGGTAGATAGAGAGTCTATTGGTGCGTTATCAGCATTTTTTGCCACTTTTACTAGCTCGCAAGGGGCTTGCGGGTGAGTACCTTCGCCATTTGAAAGTAATGCATCCATTTGTACTAAGGCACCGTCCATAGGCAGCTCTGCAACCATCACTACGTTACGTGTCGGCAAATAGTTGTTAAAGAGAGTACGATAGACAGCATCTACTGCCTGCATATCTGCAATATCTTTTAAAAATACAGTGATTTTAATCACATCATCCATGAGATGATCAGTACTTTCTACAATCGCCTTGATATTATCTAAGCACTGTTTGGCTTGTGCTGCGATATCAGCAGCGATTAATGTTCCCGTCTTTGGATCAATTGGTAATTGTGCTGAGATATTATTGTAATGAGAAAAAGCAACGCTTTGAGTTGACGTTGAGCTAATCGGCGCACGGTCAGTGTTTCTAGATAATTTTATGATGGTATCATTCATATCGTGATAATCCCTATTTGATATATTTATTAATGCAGCAGGCATCTAGCCCGCTGTCGTCGCTTTAAGATCTTTACTAGATGCGAAAAGGAATATGAGAAACTAAGAAACCGTAGGAAGTCCCTACGGCTTCTTAGCTTGATGCGAAAAGATAAAATTGTGTGATTAATATATATTAGCCAGCAGCTAATACGCCACCGATGATAGCAACTACGCCGCCTAATGCACGGGTAATACGATTGTCGGCTTTGAGCATCATGGTACCTAGACCACGACCGACAAAAGTAATGGCTAAGGTGGCGACAACGAAGCCAGCCATATAAAGCAATAAGCTTGAACCTTGTGTCATTTCAGTACCATGAGCATAACCGTGGGCAACCATAAACAGGGCAACTAAGGTTCCACCAACAGCAGTCGACAGTTTTGCTAACGTGGCGATTAGTACACCGACTAGCAATACTGACATGGCGATGCCGGTCTCTACCCCAGCCAAACTGATACCCGCCCAAGCAAGGCCTGCGCCAGCTATCATGCCGCCTACGACAAATAACGGCGTGCCACGTTTCATCGTAGTGTTTTGGCGGATACTCCAAAAACCAATCGCGCCCATGGCCAATAAGTGGTCAAGGCCCATCATCGGATGCAGTAAGCCGCTAAGGAAACCATTGCTCACCTGCTCGCCATGGCCAGGGTGGGCCATCGCCAAAGTGGCAGTCATCATCAACCCTGCTATCAGCAGCAATTTAGTCATTTTATTCATCTTTCTCTCCTATTTTTTTTGTTTTCTGTTGTCTGAGTGATTGGTCTAGTTAATACTTTGAAGTACTGTCCGCCTACTTATAGTTGATCCACTTTTAAAAGGGTACAGAACTACTGGGATTGATTATTCGCAGCCTCTGTCTGCGTAGCCACAGCAAGCAAGAAAAATTAACCCCAGTAGTGATTGACAATATTTGCATTTTTTTATTTAGGACTGACTGTAATTATTAAGTGCGAGCAATTAAGCATTAAGCATTGGCGCTTAGCTTTTCAGGACGACGCTCAGGTAACATGCCCTGCTTTAAGATAAAGCTAATAATTTCTTCTACGCCTACGCCGTCATATAAGTTGGTGAAGATAAAAGGACGTTCTCCGCGCATTTTCTTTGAATCACGCTCCATCACATCTAGCGAAGCATGGACATATTTGGCGATATCAATTTTATTAATAATCAGCAGGTCTGACTTAGTTATACCTGGGCCACCTTTACGAGGGATTTTGTCACCAGCAGCGACGTCGATGACATATAAGGTCAAATCAGAAAGCTCTGGGCTGAAGGTTGCTGCTAGATTATCGCCGCCAGACTCTACTAAGACCAGCTCTAAGTTAGGATGGCGCGTTTGCAAATCATCAATTGCGGCCAGATTCATCGAGGCATCTTCGCGGATAGCCGTATGTGGACAGCCGCCAGTTTCTACACCAAGAATACGGTCAGCAGGCAGAGCATCATGCTTTAACAAAAAATCAGCATCTTCACGCGTATAGATGTCGTTAGTAACTACAGCGATATCATAGTGATCTTTTAGCGCACTACATAATTGACGTAATAAAGCTGTTTTTCCGGAACCAACCGGACCACCAACGCCTACTCTTAAGCAATGTTTCATGGATATTTTTCCTTATCTAAAAACGAAGCATTAATTTAGCTTCGAAATAATCGTGAATATTGAGTTTCATGTTGAGCACTACCCAGTGCTAAGCCGGGTAAAATCGGACCCAACTGCTCATCAGTTAAGGTTAAAGCCTTATCAACTGCCGCCACCAGTTGTGGACGCAAGGTCTCGTTCAAACGTTGTGCAGCGGTATGACCGAGTGGCAGTGCTTTGCAAGCAGCCGCCAGCTGATTTTCTAGCCAGCCCCAAGCAAATCCCAGTAGAGCTTGACGTACAGGCACCTGCCTTTGATGGGCAGTCCATGCAAACACAGTGACATAGCCCGGTTCCTTTGGTAGCTCGGCATGACCTAACGCTGGCTGTGGCTGCAACTCTAAACTGTTGAGCAAGCGCATCAATGCTTGACCTAAACGTGTGTCTTCATCGCTCAGCTCAGCCGTTTCCCGATTGGCATGTAGCCAATCATTCCAAAAGGCCAGACCATCACCGTCGTTATTTGCCCAACATCTCTGTAAACGTGCTAAGACAGGCAGTTCACAACGCGTCAAACCATCCCCTAAAACGCCTTCCAACCATTCGCCCAGTTGAGCTTCATTATTGACCCAACCAAGCTCAAACGCACTTTCCAAACCTTGTGACCAAGCAAAAGCACCAATAGGTAATGCTGGGCTAATTAATTGCATCAAACCTAACAATGCTAGATCGCTCACAGCATTTGACGGCTCATCAATGCGCATGGTTATGACCGTCGTGTTCAGAATGATCGTGGTCGTGGTCATGAGAATGAGAGTGAGAATGCGCATGACTATTTGAGTGCGAGTGCTCGCGACCAGCCTGCGCATAAGCACCAGATTCAGGATCAAATGGTGCGTCGTGATGCACCAACTCTGCTCCCAATAGTACTGCTAGCTCCTCAAGCACATGATCTGGAGGAAAACGTACCCAATGACGCCCATCTTCATCGCTACCAAGGGCGAGTGACACATGTCGATTACCTAAGTGGTAGCACAGTCTAGCGAGTGGTAAACCGCTTTCGATATAAGCAGTAGCCACTGGCTCATCAGCTGCAAGAACCTGAATCACCTCACCACTATCGGCTTGTAGCAAATCACCATGACGAAGCACAGGACCTCGGTCAAGAAACAGACCCACATCACGTTCGTTATCACTAACTGCCTTTAGACGGCCACGAATACGTAGCTCATAAGGCAAGGTCAAGGTGTCATAAATATCAACCGAAGCATTACCATCCATTCTTTTTATTAATTCAAGCATATTATTATCCTTACAAACGATTTAAAACAACTGGCCTAAAACAAATGATAAAGCTGAGCTAATGGTAATTCAGAGAGCGGCTCACACGTTAAAAGCACACCGTCTACACGAACCTCATAAGTTTCTGGATCTACCGTGATGTTCGGGCAGTAATCATTCAGCTTCATGTCTTTTTTGCGCATGCTGCGAACGTTTTTACACGCGACCAATCGGCTTCTTAGCCCCAGTTTTTCTTCGAGTCCCGTGTTCATCGCAGCTTGGCTAACAAAGGTAACGCGAGTAGCAGAAACTGCACGTCCTAGCGCGCCAAACATACGGCGGTAATGCACTGGCTGCGGGGTCGAAATCGCTGCGTTAGGATCGCCCATTGCAGCACCAGCAATCATGCCGCCTTTTAATATAATGGACGGCTTAACACCAAAAAACTTAGGACGCCATAGTACCAAGTCTGCCATTTTGCCAATCTCTACCGAGCCCACTTCATGTGATACACCATGGGTGATGGCAGGATTGATGGTGTATTTGGCAATATAACGTTTGACTCGGAAGTTATCAGTACCGCGCTCTTGATCTTCTGGTAGCAGACCACGTTGCAGGCGCATTTTGTGCGCGGTTTGCCACGTACGGCAGACCACTTCACCAATACGGCCCATGGCTTGAGAGTCCGATGAAATCATTGAAATGGCACCAAGATCATGCAAAATATCTTCTGCAGCAATGGTCTCACGGCGGATACGCGAGTCAGCAAAGGCCACATCTTCAGGAATATTTGGGTCTAAGTGATGACACTCCATCAGCATGTCTAGATGCTCGTCAACAGTGTTGATGGTGTACGGGCGTGTTGGATTGGTCGATGACGGTAAAACATTTGGCTGACCACAAGCGACAATAATATCTGGCGCATGACCACCACCAGCACCTTCAGTATGATACGAATGGATACAGCGGTCTTTAAAGGCCTCTAGCGTATCTTTGACAAATCCGGACTCATTTAAACTATCAGCATGTAACGCTACCTGAATATCGTAACGGTCAGCAACATCAAGCGCATTACTAATGGTTGCTGGCGTTGCCGCCCAATCTTCATGAACTTTTAAACTCATAACGCCAGCTTTGACTTGCTCTTCAAGTGCTGCAGGCGTACTGGCACTGCCTTTACCCAAAAATCCGATGTTAATAGGCAGGTCATCCACGGCTTGCATCATTTTGCCAATGTGCCACGGTCCAGGCGTGTTGGTGGTAGCGACTGAGCCAGTTGCAGGGCCAGTACCGCCACCAATCATAGTGGTAAGACCGCTCATTAACGCCTCATCTACTTGCTGCGGGCAGATATAGTGCACGTGTGTGTCTACCGCGCCTGCGGTCAATATTTGGTTTTCACCAGCGATAATCTCAGTACCTGCGCCAATGATAATATCAACATCCGGCTGCGTATCTGGGTTGCCGGCTTTACCGATAGCTGCAATGCGCCCGTCTTTTAAGCCAACATCGGCTTTTAAGATGCCCCACCAATCAATAATAATAACGTTGGTAATCACGGTATCCATCACTGAGTCTGAGCACAATTGGCTTTGTCCCATACCATCACGAATCACTTTACCGCCACCGAATACTACCTCTTCGCCATAATGGGTGTGGTCCTTTTCAATCTCGATCCAAAGCTCAGTATCGCCTAAACGGAGGCGATCGCCAACGGTCGGACCATACATATTGGCATAGGCGTCGCGAGATATTTTCATCGTGTTTCTCCTGAATCTGAATTGTCATCTAGCGCACCCATCACCTCACCTCTAAAGCCAAAGATGCGGCGCAGTCCGGCATAAGGCAGTAACGACACCTCACGTTTTTGACCTGGCTCAAAGCGCGTAGCGGTGCCAGCAGGTATCGCTAGGCGATGTCCATAGGCTTTTTTGCGATCAAAGCTCAGTGCGCTATTGGTTTCAGCGAAGTGATAGTGAGAGCCCACTTGTATAGGGCGATCGCCGGTATTGGCCACTTCAATCACAAAGCTCTCGCGCCCTACGCACAGTTCAATATCACCTTTCTTTAATTGATATTCACCCGGAATCATTATGCTCTCCTTTAGCTTTATGCTCTTATTAGATAATAGGACTGTGAACAGTCACCAGTTTGGTGCCATCAGGGAAAGTCGCTTCGACCTGAATACTTTCAATCATCTCAGGTACACCTTCCATCACATCATCACGAGTTAAAATTTCGCGACCGGCGCCCATCATTTCTGCCACCGTGCGCCCTTCTCGTGCGCCTTCCATAATCTCACAACTTATCAGAGCAATCGCTTCTGGATAATTAAGCTTCAGCCCTTTTGCCTTACGGCGCTCGGCCAAAAGCCCAGCAGTAAAAAGCATTAATTTGTCTTTGTCTCTGGGGGTTAATTCCATTATTGTCTCCATTATTATTGATATTGTTGTGCTGAAAACCGATTTATTTGCGGCTTGCTTTTATGCGTAATCGAAAAAAAATACGCAAAAGAATTATTAGGTTAACCAAATGCGCGGCGTCACTGCCTCAACATCCATCAGTCTTGGGCGCAGAATTTCCCTCGCTTGTTGCAATAAATCCCATGCTTCATTGCGCTCCATACCCAAGTATCGTAGTAAGAGCACACCGCGGCGATAAGTCACCGCCCAATTGTGGTTGGCAGGTATTTTGTCGCGTAGTTCGGTAATGGTGTCAGCAGGGTCACTCAGTCCGACAGCCCAAAGGGTAGCGTGAACCGTAGCACCGCCTTGTCCCCATTTACCTAAAAAGCGAGGATGTGTTGGGTCAATAGCTTGGCGCTCTAACCATAGTGGCTGACCTTTTCGGCTAAGCTGAAAACGCTGTTCAATGATGCCGCTGACATAAGGTAAGTCGCTGGCTGGGCGGCCAAGGCCAATCATTTCCCAGCCCAAGCATTTAGCCGTTTCAGCCAAATCAATAATCACCGTTTGCTCACCGCGTGACCCATCAAAAGCCAGCGTTTCTTGTGGCAGCCATTCAAGCGTGGCACCGTCTTCGATTTTAAGATGAGTATGCTGTGTCCAAGCGACATTATTGCTATCGGCTCGATACAGTTTGTTGGCAGCTGGGGTGGTTAATAAAGCGTGGGCGTTTTCAGACACCGTAACATCGATGGTTAAAGAATCACCGCTGGCAATACCGCCGGGCGGATGCAGAAGATACACATGACAGCAGCCATCACGACCTTCAGGGTAAAAAGCGCGCTGTACCCGCAGTGGACCATAGTGACGTGCGACATTCATGCGAGTAATGCGAGTGTCCGCTTCAGGATAAGCTGCAAACCCTAAAGTTAATGAGGCTGGCCAATGGCGGCTGGCATCAAAACGATGCCCAGAATCTATGATTGGCTGCGGATGCACAGGCATAGAAAATAAAATCGTCATGCGATTGGAAACCTTTTTTATAGGCCCAGCGCGACATACATCGCTGAATCGTCAGCAAATTGGCTGACAATAGCAAAATGAGAAAATACATTCACGTGCGCGGGTGAGGTTAGAGTGACAGTGGCAGCCTAGTAGCTGTCAGCGAATGTCATCAGTTGGGCAATGATTGCCTAAAAACCATAAAACGAGTAGTGCAGATAAATTGCGATGTACCATCAGGGTAGAAGATGCTTCCCTTGATATGTGTATGAGCTTAATTAATGCAAATAGGCGCTCTAAAAAAGCACTTATGGGCAAACAGCCATACTGTTTATCTCTTATAAGCCAACCGTACATAATTGTCAAATTGTTTCTTTACACATTGGTAAAAATTATGGCAGCTTAATCCTATTTTTAGTTAATCTGTACTGTGAATCTTGTAGTAATTCAATAAGATAGATAGCTAGAAGATAGTAACCCTAGCAAACATGAGACGAAAATTTCAAAGTATTAACACTTATTAAATATTTTGGAGGAAGTCTCAGCAAAAAATTACTGCTTCATCCCCATCCTGCCACGGCTGAAATTTGGTCATCGTTTGCAAAAAAAACGGATGCTGCAGCCAATCTTGTAACCATCGCTGTAGATTTGGATAAGGGAGGCTATAAAAAACATCGCGATCGACATGAGCGAATTGACGGACAAAAGGCATAATACCAATATCGGCAATCGTTACAGTTTTCCCTAGCAAATAAGGATTTTTAGTCAGCAACTCCTCTAACACTTGTAAAAATATTTCACCCTTCTGTTGATACTCTGTCTGGGTCATGTCTATATGACGATCGGCATATTTATAGCGATCGAGCCAATATTTAAATTCGTTGTCGTTTTTATCAATCAAAGCATTTGCCTGCTGCAAAACCTCTGCATCCAAAAGCCCTTGCGGATCTTGCTGCTCAAGCGCCCATATCATTATCTCTGTACTCTCTTCAATCACCGTCCTATCTACAAGTTGTAAAACAGGTACCGTACCTTTTGGGCTAATGGCTAGCATCTGACACGGCTTATTTTTCAGTGTTATTTCGCGCAGCTCTACCTGTAGCTCAGCAAATAGTATGCCGAGACGGGCGCGCATGGCATAAGGGCAGCGACGAAAAGAATACAGGCAATGATAAGAGGAAGTCATAGGTAGGGTTCGTAGTTGAATTGAGATTAATAAGTTTAAACGCGGAGGTTGATTATTACTAGGGCGTGTCATCATTTTAAAAATACTAGGGACGATACCTTCATTTACACATCATAACAATGCAAGTAATTGCATTGTTATGATGGTCTGGATAATTTAGAAGATAGAGCACTAGGTTAGAACGATATTTACAGCACCATGGTTAAAATTTTTATACTTGTTAACTTATCCAACTTATATTGGGATTTACGATAAATTCGATTGCTAGGATTTTCTAAAGCAGTTACACTTTCTTAATAAACCGCTACATTCACGACAAGGAAGTCGATATGCCTCGTAATACCTCTCACGCTATTGTTAACCCTACCACCCTTAAAATATTGACCAAAAGTATGCTTGCCATCTCGCTATCAATGGCAGGTCTAGCGCATGCTGAGCTTTATAGCAGCGTGACATTTTTTGGTGATAGCTTGACTGATGGCGGCTATTTTAGCCCGGTTGTTCCGGGTGGTGCTCAATTCACTACTAACCCTGATAATACTTGGGCAACCTCATTTTCTGAGCAACTTGGCACAACATCTGTTGCTAATACCGTCGGTGGTGCTCAAACTGGTAATAACTATGCTATCGGTAGTGCTAGAGCCCGTAAAGACGTTACATTATTCGGTATTCCAGTAGCGTCTGTCAAAAATCAAGTAAATGGTTATCTTGATAATGAAAAAGTTGATCCAAATGGCATGTATGTGGTGTGGGCAGGCGCAAACGATTTGCGTGATGGATTTGAAGACCCTACTAATATATTCAGCATTGTTTCATCTGCCGCTAGTAGCCAAGTAGAAGCAATAAAAGCGCTAAAAGATAATAGGGCGAATTATATTTTAGTACCTAATATTCCTGATATTGCTTTAACTCCTGATGCTCCTAAGGGTTTAGCAGAACGAGCACAAATAACTGCCATTACTAACATATATAATCAAACTATGTATAGTGGCGCAGTAGCTACAGGCGCAAATATCATACCGCTGGACACTTTTAGTTTATTACAACAAGTTGCTGCCAATCCTAAAGCTTATGGTTTTACTAATATAACTGAAGCAGTCTGTAAGACAGAAAGTTCAATAACATGTGGAATAAACGACTTAAAAACCCCAAGTGCCAATGAAAGCTATTTCTTTGCTGATGGTATCCATCCGTCGGGACGTGCGCATCAAATGATTGCCGATTATGCCAATGCCGTCGTAACCGCACCTAGTCTTATTGGCGTGTTGCCGCACATTGCGACGACAGCAGGGCTAGCAACTAGCGAGCGCTTGCAATCTCACATCAATCAAATCCAAAGTAGTGAACAAAAACCTGCCCGTAAGTTATGGGCAACCGGTGATTTTGAAAATCAAGATATTGCAGGGTTTGAAGGCGATAGTAATACCCAAGTATTATTAGGTGTAGATTTTGCTCATCCTAACTCAGCACATGCGGTAACAGGCTTGTATGGCAATATCACTCAAAAGGATTTTGAAAATTCCGGGGTTCGCACTGGCTTAAGCAATATCGACTTAGAAGAAGTGGGCTTTGGTGTCTATCATAGCAATACCTTAGATAAGCTTGGCGGCGTGCAAATCAATGGTGCGGTTGGCTTTGGTAATCTAGACGTTGATGTCACTCGTGCGGTTACACTTGGCGGCAATAAACAAGAATTTAACTCTAATGCTGATGGTAAACGTTACTATGCTAACTTGCAGGCAGGATATCCGATGCAGTTCAGCAGCCTTGCTATCATGCCATATATCGGTGCAACGGCTAGCCGTGTGAGATTGGACGCGCTAAAAGAGCAAGAAATGTCTGGTATCGCCATGCAGTTCGATGAGCAAAAATATACTACTACTTATGGCAAACTTGGCGTGAAAGCCAACCATAATCTAGGCGATTCACTTAATGTATTCGGGGATGTTCATTATCAAAAGCAGTTGAGTGACAATCGTGAAGCGGCTTCTGCGCGTCTTAACACCATAGCAAATATCAGCTTTGATACGCCAATGGTGCAGACCGACGATGATAATTTTGGTATGACACTTGGCGTATCTAAAAGCTTTGGTCAATTAAATGCCAATGCTGGTGTTACGCACTCGCAAGGTGATGATGACAAATCAACGAGTTTGTTTGTCGGTCTTAGCAGCACTTACTAAACGGTTTGAATCAAGCTTAGTTGCTGATAGTTTATATATTGAAGCTCAAAAAAACCGCCAAACGCTAAAAAGTGCTTGGCGGTTTTCTATTGAGATGGATTTTAAATAGGCTTTTTAAGATTTTTTCTTACGTCGTTATGAGTACTATCATGATTTAACTGGCAGCCCATATTCCACTTTGCTAATAACCTCACCATGCTGCTCAATCGTTAGCCAGTAGCCTTTAATCACGCCGCCATATGGCAAGTTGCCATTGTAGTTTTTGTAATGCTCATCAATACACTTTTGTACGATGACCTCACGTTCTGTCTCAGTCATTCGAGCAATATTTTCAGGCAAGTGAGTATGAGCCAATTGAGCCGCGCCGCCACGGGACATCCAATTTGCGCCGGCAGTAAACTCAAAATCAACATCTGCTCTTAACCGATATTTAGGCAAAGGATACGCATAATGCGCCAAATCATACTTGATTTGAGCGATGTCTTCTTCAAACGTCTCATCCTGCATATCAAGTACTGAAACCAGCTTTTCTAAGAATTTCTCAGGAGTAAAATAAGCATCGATATAACTGCCATCCAAGCCCAATTTTTCGCTAGACAGTACATGACGCAGGCGATCACAGGCAGGAATAGTATGCTTAAGCGGATAGCCCATGGCTTTGGTAATATCTTGGGGACGGCGCTCACACGTATCGATTTGAGTAATGATACGGCGCGCCAAAGAATGCTGCGGTCTATAATAGCGGGTATATTTGGAATGAGTAGCAGGAAGATTAAACAAGTGAGACTCCTATAACTCCGACAATAAAAGTATAATAATAAGCCAAATTCGGCAAATCAAATAAGGCATGGATGACTTTGTCGGAGAAAAGGCTCATGCGCTTTACCAGAGTTATTTTATATCGTGCTGGAAGTTGCAAGGCTTGTAGCGCTGTCATTGATTGATTCACAATGGCAAGTGAAAGCTACGAAACCATTAAACCCACGATAGGTCTGAATGACCATTTTTAATAATGATAGCACATCAGATAATGGTAATACTGTTAATCTTCATTATAAAACGTAGCAGTATATATCCTATTCCTTTTATAGCAAATAGACTATAACGCTGACATTTAAAAAACCCTATAAGCTGCATTCAACTTATAGGGTCAGTGTAAAGTCGAGTATATTACTTAGCTATTAACGCTCTAAATGTAGATACTGCAAATGGCGCTCGTACTGATTTAAGATATCGACCAATACTTGCTCTTTGGAGTAACCAACTAAGTCATACTCTTGCGAGCCTTCACTTAAGAACACTTCCGCACGATAATAGTACTCTGCATTCTTAGTTGATGTGCTCAATGTAAAGTTAGGACGCTCCGCTTTGATCAAATTAACTTCATAAATAAAGTCGTCTTCATCACCATGTCCAACCCGTAATTTCAGACCATCTATTTGACCGCTACTCTCATCCATACCTTCATCTATATCTTGTCCGATATGTTCAGGGTTACGGATATCCAAAGAGGTTTTTAAACCGCCTGCCGCAAATTCTTTTTCAACTTCCGTCATGGCAGGTCTGACCACATTTTGTAAAAACTGTTCCACTTGTGCATGTTTAGGGAAACTGACAATACGTTGCAAGCGTGCTTTCCAGCTTTTACCACTATCAAGCACATTAGCCGTACCAATCGTACTGGCTTTACGCTTATTACCTTCCTCTTTGAGCGACTTCCACATCGACATCATATAGAGTACAAGGATGAGTGAGAATGGCAAACCTGCAATGACAGATACTGACTGTAATGAGGCAAAACCACCAGCAAACAATAAGCCTAGGGTAATAAGACCGGTCGCTGCTGCCCAAAATAAGCGTAACCAAACAGGTGCATCCGTATCATTGGTCATGCCGCGTGAGCTCAAGTTTGCTAATACTAACGCGCCTGAGTCAGCTGAAGTCACAAAGAATACTAACCCAATCACAACACCTGCAAATGATAGCACTTCGCTGTAAGGAAAATACTCAAACAAGGCAAACATGCCCATTGCCGCATCATTGACTGCGATTTCACCAAGTTCAGTGGCACCATTGGCAACCAAATCTATCGCTGAGTTACCAAAGATAGAGAACCAAGCAAAGATGAATCCAAGTGGGATAAACATCACACCAAATACGAACTCACGCAGGGTACGACCACGGCTAATACGCGCAATAAATAGGCCTACAAACGGTGCCCAAGCGACCCACCATGCCCAGAAAAATATCGTCCAACCTGATTTCCAATCAGCGCCTGCTTGACCATCATAAGCATAAACATCAAAGGTTTTGAAAACGATGGTTTGGAAGTACTGTCCAATATTTTGTGTAAAGGTATTCAGCAAATAAACCGTGTTACCCATCACCAATATGGCAATCAGTAGCAATATCGACGATAGCATGTTGAATTCGGATAAACGGCGGACACCTCTTTCCACACCAGTCATCGCAGAGATCGCCGCGGCAGCGACAACACCTATGATGATAAAGGTTTGAACCATTTTGCTGGATTCAATCCCAAACACATGAGTCAAACCAGCATTGGCTTGCAATACACCAATACCCAAACTGGTCGCGATACCCATCAAGGTACAAACCACACCAAAGGTATCAATACCATCACCAAGCCAGCCTTTAATTAAGCGCTCGCCAAAGATAGGCGTCAGTGGTGAACGTAACGCGAGTGGCATGTTTTTACGATAAGCAAAGTACGCCAATGCCATCCCGATTAAGGCATAAATGCCCCAGCCATGTAGACCCCAATGTAAAAAGGTCTGCGCAAGTGCTTCACGCATAGCCGCCTCACTGGCAGGCTCGAGCCCCGTATGCGGCGTCAGATAATGCATCAACGGCTCAGACGCACCAAAGAACAATAGGTCAATACCAATACCCGCGGAGAACAGCATCGCTGCCCACGCTAAAAAGGGAAATTGTGCTTTTTCGTGATCTTGACCAAGCTTGATATCGCCATACTTAGAAAAGCCAACAAACAAGGCGAATATACTATACGCGGCAACCACCAGCATGTAATACCAGCCAAAGCTCTCTGATACCCATGCCATACTTGAACTTAATAATGCCTCACTATAATCTGGAAACGCAATCGTCCAGATTATCAATAAAATAGAAATAATAGCTGAGCCTAAAAAAACCGTCTTATTTAGAGTCAGGGGTTTCGTCGCATCCTTTGATGGCGAGCTGTACATAAAAGACCTCAATAGGTAAATTAAACAGGGTCTGATATTGCTTTGTCCGTCATAATCTTATGACCGATAACCGCATGACATACAAATACCTGCATGACGCACAAAGCAGTACCAATAAATGAAATTTGCTAAATCAACAATGTGAAAAAATAGCAAAGCAAACGATAAACAGAGGCAGCCATAACGGCACTCATCTTCTTAAACGTTAGCGCTGATAAAAAAGACCTTTACTGTAAAAGGCCTTCTTATTAAAACTGTCTTATATGATTGATGATTCAACCGCTTATACCGTAGAACTATAACTCCGCATCGGCTCCGCTCTGAGTGGTGCACCATTAGCGACATAATAATCTACCGTCGAGCGTGGCAGCTGCACACCGCGCATTTTATCGACGATTTTTTCTGCTAACATAATAGTCGTCGCGTTGAGATTGCCACTGATGATATTTGGCATAATCGATGCATCAACGACACGCAGTCCATCGACACCATGTACCAGCCCTTCACCGTTGACGACCGAATCATTGTCTTCGCCCATCGCACAGGTACAAGATGGATGATAAGCCGTCTCGCTGTGATTACGGACGTACTCGTCCAACTGGGCGTCCGTCACTAAATCATCCGTTGGTGCAATCGAGCGACCACGATAAGGGTCAAGCGCTGGCTGATGCATAATCTCACGAGTGATGCGCATGGCAGCACGGAACTCTTGCCAATCTTGATCATGAGACATATAGTTAAACAAGATACTTGGATGCGCACTTGGGTCTTTTGAGGTCAGCTTGACACGACCGCGACTTGGCGAGCGTAATGAGCCCACGTGTGCTTGGAAACTATGTGATTTAACCGCACTACGACCATCGTAGCGTACTGCTAATGGCAAGAAATGGTACTGAATATTAGGATGGGTAAATTTCTCATCGGTACGAATAAATCCGCCACCTTCGAACTGGTTTGATGCGCCCAGCCCAGTACCATTGAATAACCACTCAGCACCGATGGCGGGCTTGTTCCACCATTTATTGGCAGGTGCAATCGACACTGGCAGCTTACATTCATACTGCATATACAGCTCTAAATGATCTTGCAGGTTATTACCGACGCCTGGCAAATCTATAATCTCATTAACACCTAGATCTTTTAACCATTGACCAGGGCCAATACCAGAGCGCTGCAATAATTGCGGTGAAGCAATTGCACCAGAGGAAACAATCACTTCACGCGAGGCATGAAAGTTCTTAGTTCGACCTTGATGCTCGACTTTGACACCGATGGCACGCTTACCATCAAATAAGATTACATCAGTCAGTGCACCCGTCAAAATCGTAATATTGCTGCGCGGCTTAGCACGGTCCAAATAGCCACGGGACGTTGAAGCACGGCGACCATTAGGCGTCACGAAGCGATCCATTGGCCCAAAGCCTTCTTGCTGATAGCCATTTAAATCGTCAGTACTTGGATAGCCAGCTTGCACACCTGCTTCAATCATCGCTTGAAACAATGGATTGACGCCAGGTTTTGAAGTAGTCATCTCAACAGGACCACCCACACCATGATAGTCATTCTCGCCCGCATCGCGGTTTTCTAACTTTCTAAAATACGGCAGGCAGTCCAAATACGTCCAATCTTCTAAGCCTTTAATCTTAGACCAATCATCAAAATCTAGTGCATTGCCACGGATATAACACATACCGTTAATCAATGATGAGCCGCCAAGTCCTTTACCGCGACCGCAGTCCATCACACGGTTGTTCATATTCGGTTCAGGATCGGTTTTATAACCCCAGTTGTAGGTCGTTCCTTGCAACGGCATGGCGAGCGCTGCTGGCATCTGCGTACGAAAATCTAAGCGGTGGTCTGGACGACCCGCTTCTAGTAGCAGCACCTTAATGTTGGCATCTTCGGTCAAACGGGTGGCCAGCACATTGCCTGCTGATCCTGCACCAACGATAATGTAGTCATACTCAGGTGTGGTTGATGTCATAAAACGCTCCATAATATTGAAAAATAAATCATTTACTATCAGTAAAGTCGAACAAAGAACAAATTAGCTCTACTACTGAACCACTTTACTGATTAAGAATTTTCTCAATACAAATGATTAAAATACAGACTCAAACGCGCCCAATTCTACTTGGATAGATTTGGTCTGCGTATAGTGTTCAAGGGCTTCAATGCCGTTTTCGCGGCCAATACCCGAATGCTTATAACCACCAACTGGCATCTGCGCTGCGGACTCACCCCATGTATTTAACCAGCAGATACCCGCTTCAATTTGAGCGATAACTCGATGTGCTCGGGTCAAGTCAGCAGTCACGACACCAGCTGCCAATCCATATTCGGTATCATTGGCACGGCGAATAACTTCTTCTTCTGTCTCATAAGTCAATATCGACATCACTGGGCCAAATATTTCCTCACGTACGATAGTCATCTCATCGGTGCAATCAGTGAATACCGTCGGTGCGACGAATGCGCCATTTGCCAATTCGCCTGTCGTCACACGGTCACCACCTGTTAGCAAGCGTGCGCCACTGGCTTTACCTTGCTCGATATAACCAAGTACTCTTTCCATATGAGGAAAGCTTACTAACGGGCCCATGTTGATGTTTTCATCCATTGGATCGCCGAGCTTAATACGCTCAACACGCGTTAAGATAGCCTGCTCGAACTTAGCTTGCATGGCTTTAGGAATGAACACGCGCGTACCATTGGTACATACCTGACCACTGCTATAGAAGTTCGCCATCATCGCGATGTCCGCAGCTGTATCGATGTCCGCATCATCAAAGATAATTAGTGGTGACTTACCACCCAGCTCTAATGTCACATCTTTAAGAGACGATGATGCCGCACTCGACATGACTTTTTTACCCGTCGGTACACCACCGGTAAACGATACTTTGGCGATATCAGGATGCTGAGTTAATGCCTCACCTACTTTATAATTGCCTTGCACGACGTTAAATACACCATCTGGCAATCCTGCTTCTGTCAAAATTTCTGCCAGTTTCAACGCAGTCAACGGTGTCACTTCTGATGGCTTAAAGATCATCGCATTACCAGCGGCTAGTGCCGGTGCTGCTTTCCACATCGCGATTTGAATCGGATAGTTCCATGCACCAATACCAGCAACCACGCCAAGTGGCTCGCGGCGAGTATAGACAAAGCTGGTATCACGTAACGGAATCTGACGACCTTCAATCATCGGTGCCAGACCCGCATAATATTCAACGACATCCGCACCAGTGACGATATCGACATACTTAGTTTCAGAGTAAGCTTTACCTGTGTCTTTCGTTTCGAGTAATGCCAGTACATCGTTGCGGTCACGCAATATCTCAACGGCCTTTGATAGGATTCGACCACGCTCAACCGCAGTCATCGCCGCCCACACTTTTTGACCTTTTTGTGCCGCTTTAACAGCCTCATCAATTTGCTCATTGGTCGTTTGCTGAATCGTCGCCAGCACTTCACCCGTCGCTGGATTGATATCTTCAAAAGTCGTCAGCGTTTCATCTACCGCCAAATAACGACCGTTAATATAGGCAGTTTGTATTTGTTCTAAATCAATGATGTCTGTTAAGTTATTTAGCACTGTTTTTGAATCTGTCATGTGTTCTTTCTCCTTACAACGACTGGCAAAAGCTTTATAAAAAAGTTAATACCAAATAATCTCGTCATGGGTTAAGTATTTAAAATAAATTTATATCGTCTATTTCTATAAGCTGTTCGTTCAATGCTTCTATAATAAAAAACGCTTCTTCGATAAATCAGTTGAGAGCGGCGCTTTATTCTTGCGCAGCTTGCGTCATATTTATCAAGCGCTTATGGATGGATGTTTTATCTGAGATATTAATCCCTGAAAAATCAGAGAGCCAAATACCATCAGCGACCAAACGCACCATACATAGTGTTTCGGTATTATCAGTTGCTTCATGTTTCTTTAATTGTGCATTTGCCCACTCTGCCCATAAGTCACGTAGCTCACTATCACCTAGCATCAATGCATATAATGTCGCTTGGCTATTGAACTCATGCTGCCCTTTTTCGCCCAAGCTAATCGTGGCATTGATATAAGCACGGGTAAAAGAGCCAAAACGCACAGGGTCTTTTGCCATAGCCGCGTCAACTTCCACCTCAAACTTTTTCATGGCGTCATGAAATACTTCCATGACCAAGGCGTTTTTGGTGGTGAAATGATGCATCACGCCGCCTTTGGTTACTCCGACTGCATCAGCAACCGCTTGGAAGGTCACCTTGGCCAAACCTTGCTCTAAAGTAATGCGTGCTGCTTGGTCAAGTAATGCCCGACGTACTACTTCTGGTTGTTTTTTGCGCTTATGCGCGTTTTCAGCTTCCATTTTTATCTCCAGATACACGATTAATGCCCGACAGAATTAGATAGTAAATTCATCACAACGACACCGCCCACAATCATCGCAATACCAACTACCGCTGCTGTATCCAGTGTTTGCTTAAAAAACACCAAGCCTACCAATGAGGTCAATACAATCCCAAGTCCAGCCCACAACGCATAAGCGATACCAAGCGGTATGGTCTTGATAGTCTGTGTCAATAAGTAAAACGAGATGGCGTAGAGCATACCCATAATCACTGTCGGCACCAAACGCGTAAACTGCTCTGACTTAGCTAAAAAGGTGGTGCCAATGACTTCACAAATGATAGCAATGGCAAGGTAACCGTAAGCAATAGTGGTAGGACTCATAATTAGGATACCTGTCTCAAATTGAGCACATATTAATAATGTATATACATTAAAGAAACCACACGGTCGGTATTTTATAGAAATAATCTAGCAATGTGAAGGGTTAATATGTATTTTGTTTATTTTAGATGAGATAAGGCTAGATGGAATTATAGGGGCAAGGCGGAATGATAAGGCGGAATGATAATGTGGCTTTACTTGACGCACCGCACTTTGCATTAAGCTCGAACCTTTCCTTACTATAAAGAGCGAAACGACCGTATAGAAAGGAAAGAGCTGATCCAAAAACGACTGTTTAGAGGCGGTTCTTTATATTGGTATAAGCAGGATTAATTAAGTCAAGATTGACTCAGGAAGGTTTAGCGTCCCTATGCTAGCGGCATCAATCGCCCCAGCAAGGTAACCTGGGAATTGTGTTGACCATTCGCTGCCAATACCCGTCAGACAATTTTCCCATACGCCAGATGTTGCTTTAGACACAGGTGCTGACGCATGTTGACCATTGCCACTCGCGTCAGTAGCAGTCGCTGTAAACGGTTCTTGCGCCCAGTCTTTGAGATATTCTCTTTTAGGATTCTCTGCCTCTACACCAAACAGTCTTACCAACTGTGCACGGCAATGGATTTTTAATTGGGCTTCAGAAATATTTTGACGTATTTCTGCAGGTACACCTATAAAACCAAACAGCGCACCACTACCGTCTGTCACCGAAGCATCATGAATCTCAACCATAGGACCTTGGGCGCTTCTCGCCGCTCCAGAAAGACCCTGTTTTTGCCAAAAAGGCGTGTCATAAACCGCCACATATTTGGCGTGTGGCGCCATCCAAGTGGCTGTCTGCTGCCACTGCACAGCTAGATTGGAAGGTAAAGCAGGTTGAAACGTAATGCTTTCTTGTACCAAACGTGGCGGTAGCGCTAACAGCACATGTTGTGCCTGCCAAGTCATTACTTGCTCAGATATATCTTTACTAGTAAGTTCAATATATTGACCAGCATGATTAAGTTGATATACGATTTGGCCAGTCAAAATACGTGAGGCATCAAGATGAAGATACAGAGCCTCTATCAATGCTGCCATACCGCCTTTAAGTCGCATGGATGGTGGCTCGCTTTTATAGCCGTGGGTACGAATAGCAGGCATATCAGGCGTGCGCTCGACCATCATATCGCCGTCTTCAAACTGCGTTACGGTCTCTAATTGCAGTTCTGCAATAAGATGCGCCAACTGCTGCTGATAGTCTGGCCAAAACCAAGAAGGCCCCAAATCAAAGCTATCTATATTTTTATTATCTCTCGAAAATTTCGCAGTAACGATACGACCACCTAGCGTCGGACGCGCCTCTAACAGCACATAATCGATGCCTTTTTTCTCCAATAAATAAGCCGCATACACGCCGCTTAGACCGCCGCCAATAATCGCTACCGATGCTTTTTTCATGTTATTTTTCTCAACAGTACTTATAAACTCAGTGAACATCGATTCCGATGATTTGTGATAAATGTCCAGTTTTTAGATAAACCGTGGCGCCATTCTCTCCTGCTGTTACTTGCGATATCGCATCGACAGGCAGACGTATCCAACCACCGCGCTGATAACTCTGTCCCGCTTCTATCAAAGTACCCTCTAGCACCAATAGCTCAGCACCTCCTACGATGGTATCTGCAAACAATGCCTCACCTGCATTGATACGTTGCAAGCTCACCTGCTCCTTTGCATCCGAGTATAACTGGCAAACCTCACGGCCGCCTTGTTCTTGCCAGTTGTCAGCATCGTTGGTATCGATAGCGACATGACGGGTCTCGTCGACTGTCATCTGCCAAAGTTTGACAAAAATAACAGCCCCCTCATGACTATAAGGCTGATGCCCTGAAGTCGGTGGATTGCGTAGATACCAACCAGCAGGATAATCACTATTATCCGCAGAAAAAGTGCCTGACAATACCAGAATCTCTTCGCCACCTGGGTGCAGATGATGCGGAAAATTTGACTCAGGGGCATAGCGTACGATACTGGTAGCACGTGCTTTTTCGGCGCCAACTCGGTCAAGCATCACGCGCTCGACGCCGTTTTGTGGTGATTGGACCCACTGATAGTGTTCAGGTGCTAAGGCAGCACGGCATGAAAATTCTGCATTGATGAGCATAATATAACTTCTAAATAAGTATGATATTGTTTGGAATTATCCTCTGATTTATCCATTTTGACAAACCAGATAAACCTATTGTCGAAGTCAGTATTTATCATTAAAAGGCTAAGCATTAATGACATTAGCAAAAAACCCCTTTAACTAAAGCCATTGACTTGCTATCTTGCTTAGCTTTTCTATGAACATCTCACTTCCTGCCCCGTTTTTACGCTAATTTTTTAGCATTCTTTCTGACCGTTGGATCATATGAAACATAACCTTGAGGTGAGCTCAGAAGCTCGCCGCACTCAGTATTTCCAAGTATTTTTGATGGGGGTTAGCGCCTTTATCATGAATACCACCGAATTTGTCCCTGTTGCCCTATTAAGCGACATCGCCCAAGATTTCTCTATAACCACGGCAGAAACGGGCTGGATGTTGACCCTGTATGCGTGGATTGTCGCGGCCATGTCATTGCCATTGATGCTGCTGACCAGTCGCTTTGAGCGCAAGCGTTTGCTGTTGGCGTTATTTGCGGTATTTATTGCCAGTCATGTGTTGTCAGTATTTGCTTGGAGCTTTGAAGTGCTGCTCATCAGCCGAGTTGGCATTGCGCTCACGCATGCGATATTTTGGTCCATCACCGCAGCGATTGCGATACGTGTGGCACCAGAGGGCAAAAAGGCGCTGGCGCTTAGTGTGCTTGCGACTGGTACGTCATTAGCGATGGTCTTGGGTGTGCCTTTAGGACGCGTGGTCGGTCAATGGTTTGGCTGGCGCGCGACTTTTGGTGGTATTGGCGGGCTTGCCCTTATCGTATTTATTCTGCAAATGAGACTGTTGCCCACGCTGCCTAGTATGTTTGAAGGGTCTTTTAGAAAGATTCCAGAGTTGCTCAAAAACCCTTTATTGGTCAGCCTATATGTACTTATTTTGCTTGTCTTTACCGCACACTATACCGCCTACTCTTATATCGAACCTTTTATGCGGCAGGTTGGGGCAATCAGTGAAAACGCTGCGACTATTGTGCTGCTATTGTTCGGTGTCGCAGGGATTGCGGGTAGTGTAATTTTCAGTCGTTGGGGTGATAAATTCAATACCAGATTAATGCTGATATCGACGATACTGATACTATTGTCTATGCTCATGCTGTTATTTGCGGTAACCTCAATATGGGCGCTCAGCTTGATTGCCCTACTCTGGGGCGCGGCGCTCATGCTGCTTATCATCTCCATGCAAGCCAAGGTCATCATGGTCGATGTCAATGCACAAGACATGCTGATGTCGATGTTTTCAGGGATTATCAATTTAGGCATTGGGACGGGTGCACTGTTCGGAGGCTATGCAGTAACGCATATTTCACTATCGAGCGTGGGCTATGTAGGGGCGGCTATCGCGGTTATGGCATTGCTACTGATGCTATTTATGATAAAGCGCTTTCCTGAGTTAAGCAGAAGACTGGGCTAATTGGGCTATGCTTAAATGCTAACTAAGCACAAAAAAATGCCAGCCACTTAAATGGGCTGGCATTTTGGTTAATTGTGAAAATCCACCTTAAAATCAGTCTATCTAAAAATCCACCTTACCGCGTAATACTTTTGTTTTACCGCGCTGAGTTTTTTGATCGACACGTTTACGCTTAGCATTTCTGCTCGGTTTGGTCGGCCTGCGTGTTTTATTGACGTAAGTAGCTTTGTTGATAAAGCTTTGTAAGCGTTCAAACGCATCAATTTTATTGCGTTCTTGGGTACGAAATTGCTGCGCCTTAATAATGAGCACGCCTTCTTTGGTAATTCGGCTGTCTTTACTATCAAGTAGTCGCTGCTTATTTACATCACTCAAGCTTGAGGCATGGATATCAAAACGCAAATGAATCGCAGAAGATACTTTATTGACATTTTGTCCGCCTGCGCCTTGCGCACGTATCGCGCTAATCTCTACGTCACTGTCATTTAGACTAATGGTATTGCTGATAAAAATCATAGGATGCTTTTATAAATAATTGATAGTTATGATTAATGATAAACCATTATCAGCTACCTCGCCACTTGCCAGCTCACCCACTTCAAAAATCCGTATGTCTTAAAAGCAGTTTTTCAAGACTTACAAGCTGCAATTCAGAGATGAAACCTTATAAATGTTATTGTTTGGCATTGCTATGTCTGTCATCTGTCTGTAAAGCGTAAACCTATCTAAGGATTCGATATTGACATGCTAGGATGGTTTTAGATTGCCAAGATGTTGCTTGAGCCAAGACGTTGTTTAATTAGCTAATTATTTAGCAAGCAGTTTCTTAGCCAAAACTTTACCCGTCTTCTTCACAATAAAGCTAAAAATACGATTTGATAGGAATAACTGTTTTATGACCACTAAAAATAAAAAAGTAAAACCCACTGCAAAAGTTGATGACAATGCCACTAAAAATATCGCTTGCGACCCAGCTCACAGCATCCAAGTCAGAGGCGCAAGAGTTCACAATCTAAAAAACGTCGATGTTGATTTGCCGCGTAATGCCCTTGTGGTATTCACGGGTATATCAGGCTCAGGCAAATCTTCGTTAGCATTTGGTACTCTTTTTGCTGAGTCACAACATCGCTATCTTGACTCAGTATCGCCTTATGCCAGACGCTTAATCGATCAAGTGGATCAGCCTGACGTCGATTCGATAGAAGGCTTACCGCCCGCCGTTGCCCTGCAACAACAACGAGGTACGCCATCTGTACGCTCATCGGTCGGTAGCGTGACGACGATTTCAAATGGTTTACGCATGCTCTACTCACGAGCGGGCGAATACCCCGCTGGTCAAGGCATACTCTACGCCGACGCGTTCTCTCCAAATACGCCAGATGGCGCTTGCCCTACTTGCTCCGGTATTGGCCGCGTGTTTGAGGTGACAGAAGAATTACTAGTTCCTGACAATACCAAAACCATTCGCGAACGCGCCATTGCTGCTTGGCCGCCTGCATGGCAAGGGCAAAACCTAAGCCGCATCCTGACTTCACTGGGTTACGATATTGATAAGCCGTGGAATACCCTGCCCCAAAAAACCCGCGATTGGATTCTCTTTACCGATGACACACCAGCAGTCCCTGTCTATCCAGAGTACAACATTGAACAAGTACGCGAGGCGATTAAAAAAGGCGAAAAGCCCAATTATAAAGGGACGTTTACCAGTGCAAAGAATTTCGTCTTGCACTCTTTTGCTAGCACTCAAAGTCCGCGTACCAAAAAGCGCGTTTCCCAGTTTATGCAAATTTCTGAATGTCCAGAATGCCATGGCAAAAAACTCAAAAAAGAATCGCTATCGGTGAAGTTCGCGGGTCTTGATATTGGTGAACTGTCTCAATTAACCCTGACTGAAATGGCACTCAAACTTCAGGATGCTGCCAAGACCAAACCAACTGACAACATGCCAAACCGAGAAAAGGCCATCGTTGCTCAACGTATTGCCAGTGACATTCTGTCTCGAGTTGAGGCTCTGACCACACTAGGCTTAGGGTATCTGTCACTTGAACGTACTACACCTACTTTGTCTCCGGGTGAGCTACAACGCCTAAGACTTGCTACCCAAATTCGCTCTAAACTGTTTGGTGTGGTCTATGTGCTTGACGAGCCGTCTGCTGGATTACATCCTGCCGATACTCAAGCACTATTGGGCGCATTGGATGAGCTGACAGCGGCTGGTAACTCGTTATTTATTGTTGAGCATGATGTCAGCGTGATTCGGCACGCCGATTGGATTGTCGATGTGGGGCCAAAGGCTGGAACCCATGGCGGCGAAGTTATTTACAGTGGCCCTGTAGCAGGCTTGCGGGACGTTGCGCAATCACGCACAGGACAGTATCTTTTTGAGACTGACGAGGCGGTTGAGCATACCCCAAGAAAAGCAAAAGCCTCGCTACAGCTGGTCAATATCGAACGCAACAACTTGCAAGGGCTAGATGTTGCGTTTCCATTGGGAGTGATGACAACGGTGACGGGCGTATCAGGTTCGGGCAAATCAAGCCTAGTCAGTCAAGCGCTGGTCGATCTCATTTATAGTGAATTAGGGCAGAAGACAATCATCGAAGCACCGACTGGCGAAGCTGATTTACTAGAGCAAGAGCTAGAAACTCAGACCAGTGGTAAGATTGCTGATGGTATGGAACATGTGAGTCGACTGGTGACCGTCGATCAAAAAGCCATCGGTCGTACGCCGCGCTCAAACCTTGCCACTTATACCGGCCTGTTCGATCATGTGCGCAAATTATTTGCCGCAACGCCAGCAGCAAAGGCACGACGTTACGATGCCGGTCGCTTCTCGTTTAACGTTAAAAAAGGCCGCTGCCCAAATTGCGAAGGTGTTGGTTTTGTCAGTGTTGAGCTACTATTTCTGCCGAGTGTTTACTCGCCATGCCAAGTGTGTCATGGGCAACGCTACAATGATGAAACCCTTGAGATCACTTATCGAGACAAAAACATCGCTGAAATCCTCGATCTCACCGTCGAATCTGCTTATGAATTCTTTGTAGAAGAAGCACCTATCCTACGAGCATTAGACGCGTTGCTAAAAGTCGGGCTTGGCTATCTCAGGCTTGGTCAACCCGCGACCGAGCTTTCGGGCGGCGAAGCACAGCGCATTAAGCTTGCCACCGAACTGCAACGAACACAACGAGGAGACACGCTTTATATCCTTGATGAACCAACAACTGGCCTGCATCCTTCAGACGTGTCGCTATTGATGGCGCAATTGAACGGACTCGTTGACGCTGGTAACACTGTGATTATGGTCGAACACGACATGCAAGTCGCTAGTAACAGTGATTGGATTATCGATATTGGGCCGGGCGCTGGTGATGAGGGCGGTCTTATTGTGGCAGAAGGCACACCAGCAGAAGTCGCAAAATCAAAAGCCAGTCGTACCGCGCCTTTTTTGCTGTTTTAGTCTGTTAGAGCGCATTCTATTAAAAAACATCTTATGAACTCAGCAACTGACGGCAGCGCTCAATTACGGGCGCGTCGACCATCTTGCCATCTATTTTAAATATCGCCTGCCCGCTCCGCTCGTATTCTTCTATCACACGTCTTGCAAACTCAATATCGGCGTCAGTCGGTTGCAGAGATTGCTTAACAGTTGCTACTTGCTTTGGATGGATACAAAGCATTCCGGATATGCCCATTTGTGACCATAATTGCACTCGCTGCCCAAGCCCCTTACCATCGTTAAAATCAGTATAAACTGTATCAATAGGCGCTAATAATTGATGTACTTTTGATGTGAGTAAAAGCTGATAACGAATTTGATTGGCAATAACATCTGCTGCCGCTGTACCTACGTGCACCTGTAAATCATTGCATAAATCTAAAAACCCATAGCTAAATGCAAGCAGTCCAGCAGATTTTGCCATACTATCGATTTGATATAAACCAAGCGCTGTCTCTATTAATGCAATGACGGGCAAATCCGTAAGTTGATGCACACTTTCAATATCTGATGCTTGCTCAGCTTTGGCTAGTAACACGCCAGCGAGATTGGGCATTTTCTGACATAACACCACGTCTTTGAAAAACTCCTCGCTACCTGCTTTATTGATGCGTACCCAAATCGGCTGATAAGCCTGACTATTATAATAAACTTGTAAATCTTTGCGAGCTTGCACTTTGTCCGTTGTAGCAACCGCATCTTCTAAATCCACAATCACTGCATCTGTCCCACTGGCAAAGGCTTTTTCCACTCTATCTATGCGAGTGGCTGGAACGAATAACCATGTTTTGATATTGGAAAATTTTTTAACAATAGATGCTTGCATGCTTTATTCCTTCCTTAAATACTATTATTTCAAACAATGTTACTTAAAATATTAGTACTTACTATAACCAAATAAAAAACCGTATGCCATTTATCAGCATACGGTTTTAGAAATGGCTCTACTTTTAGAGGGCGAACGGCTAACTAAGCCAACATCCCGCCATCAACGACTATCGTTGCGCCCGTGGTATAACTTGAGGCGTCAGACACTAGGTACAATACCGTGCCAGCCATCTCGTCAGGATTAGCCACGCGTCCTAATGGAATCGCATGGAGCGCCATTTTTAAGACTTTATCATTGGTGGTCAATGCTGAGGCAAACTTAGTATCGGTCAGACCAGGCAGCAGCGCATTAACACGAATGTTTAATGGGCCACATTCTTTGGCAAAAGATTTGGTCATGCTAATGACAGCAGCTTTAGTGATTGAATAAATGCCTTGCTTGTCACCCGCGACCAAGCCATTGACCGAGGCGGTATTTAAAATCACTCCGCCGCCCTGCTCTTTCATCATTTTGCCAGCAGCTGTCGACATAAAGAAATAACCACGAATATTGACTTCAACGGTCTTATCGAACGCTGCTAAATCGGTATCTAAGATATGCCCGTAGTAAGGGTTGGTAGCGGCATTATTGACTAAAATATCAATTTGACCAAACTCACTTTTGATGTGCTCAAAAATTGCGTCAATCTGCGCCATCTCGCCCACGTGACAAGCAAAGGCGCTAGCTTTATGTCCATCAGCGACGATGCTATCTGCCACTGCTTGGCAAGCATCAATCTTGCGGCTAGAGACAATGACGTGCGCGCCTCTAGAAGCTAATAAGCGTGCAATAGATTCGCCAATACCACGACTAGCACCTGTGACCAAAGCAATCTTACCCGTTAAATCAAATAAATCTTTCATTATTATTCCTTATATCTTTAAATATATTATTTATACATTTTAAATGTGTAGCAGAGCTGGAAGAAATTTTTGCAGCCTCTGGAGTGCAACGCACACAGCAAGCAAGAAAATTTTTACCAGCTCTGAGATACTTAGCTTAGAAATTTCATACCAATCGTTTTAAGAAATTGCATTAAGTCAGCTAAGCCAACATGCCACCATCAAGGGTAAAGGCATGACCATTCATAAAGCTGCTTTCATCGCTCGCCAGCCATGCAATCGCGCCGGATACTTCATCAACTGTCCCTAAACGGCGTAGCGGGCTGGCATTAATTGTTGCTTTTTGCGCGCGCTCGCCCATCTTCGCCATGGTATTTTGCACCATTGGCGTATCAATAAAGCTTGGACAAACGGCGTTAAAACGAATATTGACGCGCGCATATTCATGAGCAGCAGACTTCGTCAGTCCCATCACGCCATGCTTCGCGGCGCTATACGCTGACAGTAGTGGTGCAGAACGAAGTCCTGCGATAGAGGCGACATTAATCACGTGACCGCCGCCATTGGCTGCCATACAAGTAACAGCAGCACGCATGCAATGCCAGACGCCTTTTAGATTAACGGCAATATTACGGTCAAAGTCCTCATCGCTTAGCTCATGCATCGGTGCAGGCTGATGGTCGATACCCGCATTATTTACCACGACATCAAGACCACCCAACGTTTCCATGGCAAAGGCAAATAATGCGCGCACTTCGTCGCCACTCGTCACATCAACTTTTTTAAAGACGATACTATTGCCCGCATCTTGACCTTGCGTGGCAACGGCTGCGCCCATCTCTTCTGCCATATCACCGATCACGACTTTTGCGCCGCGACTGGCTAACAATAACGCACTTGCCGCACCGATGCCAGACGCACCGCCCGTGATTAAAATACGTTTACCAGAAACGTTACTGGCTACGTCTGATGCAATTCCATTTGTATTCAGTGTCATGATCTATCCCTCTACCTTAAGTACTAGTTTGCCGAAGTTTTCACCGTTAAAGAGCATCATCAAAGTATCAGGGAACGTCTCGATACCTTCAACGATATGGTCTTTCACTTTCATATCACCTGACTGAATCCAGCCAGCGATATCTTTCATGGCGACTGGATATTCTTTGATATTATCAAATACCACGATGCCTTCCATACGGGCGCGATTGACCAATAATGACAGATAGTTTGACGGCCCTTTTACCGCTGTGGTGTTGTTATATTGGCTAATCGCACCGCAAATCACGAGACGCGCGCGCAGATTAATTTGGGTGAGGACGTCATTTAAGATATCGCCGCCTACGTTGTCAAAGAAGACATCTACCCCATTTGGACAAGCTTGCTTTAAGCCTTTTTTAACATCCTCATTTTTATAATCTACCGCAGCATCGAAGCCTAGCTCATCGACTAAGAATTTACATTTCCCAGCACCGCCTGCGATACCAACGACACGGCAGCCTTTTAGTTTTGCAATCTGTCCAACCAAACCACCAACCGCACCCGCAGCACCAGAGACGACCACCGTCTCGCCAGCTTTTGGTTGACCAGTTTTTAATAAGCCAAAGTAACCGGTCATACCTGGCATACCGAGCACGCCTAAGTAATAAGATAAGGGTGCAAGGTTTGGATCGACTTTGTATAACCCAGTACCATCACTGACCGCATACGACTGCACGCCATTATGACCACAGACATAATCGCCGACGGCAAACTTCTCATGCTTACTTTCAATGACTTCGCCCACGGTACCCGCGCGCATGACATCACCAATTTGTACCGGTTCGATATAAGATTTGGCGTCGTTTAACCAGCCACGCATCGCTGGATCCATCGAGATATATTCAATTTTTATCAGTAACTGACCGTCTGTGATGGTCGGTAGTTCTGACTCAGTATAATCCCAAGTCTCCGCACTCGGTGCGCCAACAGGTCTTTCTTTTAAACGCCACTGCTTATTCATTGTTGTCATTATTTATTCCTTTAAATTTTTATAAAAAGCCATTGCTATCGTTTGCTTAAAAAGAGTTTATTCAAAATAAGCCAAATATATTAAAAAGCGCTCTGCTGGGATAAATTTTTCTCGCTTGCTGTGCGCTCCAGAGGCTTCGAAAAATTCATCCCAGCATCACATTGGTCGTATTATTCAGGCATGTTCTTATATTGAAAACAATCCCTTAAAACCATTCTGCTTGCATATTGGTACATACCGCATTGTCATTATTTAACAGCTCGATATCGCGATTGATTAACGGCAACTCCCAATCGATAAAGTATTTGGCTGCTTGTAATTTGCCATGATAGAAATTCTGCTTTTCAATATCTGTTGTCTCGCTTAGCAATTGCTCAGCTTTACTGGCTTGGCGAATCCAAATCCAGCTGACCACGATAGAGGCAAAAATATTCATTAGTGCTTGTGCGTTACCCGTTAATGTAAGTGCTTTTTCCGTTTGCAGGATTTTACTTAAATGCACCAATACTTCATGCAGATGACCCATATAAGGCATCAATTTACCGGCAAGTTTAGCAGTCTCGGGCGTGGTAATGCTTTCTAAGTCTTGGGTAATTTCACGTTTTAGAATTTGAATACCAAGACCCTTGTTTTGCCATAACTTACGGAATGACAAATCTAACGCTTGCACGCCATTTGTGCCTTCATGAATGGGATTGAGACGATTGTCACGCCAAAATTGCTCGGCTTGATACTCGCGCGTATAGCCTGCACCGCCCAATACTTGAATGCCTAAATCATTGGCTTTTGGACCATATTCAGAGGGCCATGCTTTTAACACTGGCGTGAGTAAATCCAGCAGTTCTGATAGCTCAGCTTTTAGTGTTGCATCTTCACAAGTATTGATACGGTCAATCAGGTTTGAGCCATATAGACAGAGTGATATGCCGCCCTCGCTGTAGGCTTTTTGCGCAAGCAACATACGTTTGACATCACCATGATTAATAATCGCCGTTGCCGCGTCTTCAGGTTTGTTATTCGGTGCAATTCTGCCCTGCGTTCTGTCTTTGGCATAATCAAGCGAGTATTGATAACCACGATAGCCAATCATCGCAGCACCAAAGCCCACCGCGATGCGCGCTTCATTCATCATCTTAAACATGTAGCGCAAGCCGAAATGCTCTTCGCCGATAAGATAGCCATAGCACTCGCCTGCATCACCAAAGCTTAATGCGGTAGAAGTCGCGCCTCTATAACCCAGCTTATGAATGAGACCCGTTAAATGCACGTCATTGCGCTCGCCAACCGATGCATCATTATTTAGACGATACTTAGGTACGGCAAATAAAGAAATGCCTTTGACGCCACCAGGACCGCCCGGCACTTTGGCTAGTACCAAATGCACGATATTGTCAGACAATTCGTGATCACCCGCTGAGATATAAATTTTGCTGCCTTTTACGCGGTAAGAACCGTCGTCTTGTTTGACGGCAGTGGTTTTGATATCGGCAAGCGATGAGCCAGCATGTGGCTCAGTTAACGCCATGGTGCCGGTAAATTCACCCGTCAACATGCGCGGCATAAAGGCATTTTTAATCTCATCACTGGCGAAATGTGAGATAACATTAATCGCTGCAGTGGTCAAAAACGGATAAGCCGTCGTTGATGGGTTGGCCGCCATAAAATAGCCTGCCACTGCGGTCATAACCGTTTCGGGTAATTGCATGCCACCATCGCCAAAGCTATAACGACCAGCGATGAAGCCCGACTCACGAAACGCATCAAAGGCAACTTTTACGTCACTTATCATGCTGACTTTTTTGCCATCGAACTGTGGCTCGTTTTTATCTGCTACGTGGTTGTGCGGTAAAAATAGCTGAGTCGCGATTTTATTGGCGGTGTCGAGTACCGCATCAAAAGTTTCGCGGCTATGTTCTGCAAATTTTGGATGCTCGGTTAAATGTTCAGTGCCCAATACATCATATAATTGAAACGGTAACTCAAAGTCATTGATAAGCGTATCTGCTGCCATAGTATTCTCGTTAACTCATTAAATTTGGTGATTCATTGATATTAATCTAATTTACCGCCTTGCCGTATTGTCATTTATGACATAATTATGGTCAAATAAGACATATCATCTAACCTATAGTGAGTGAATTTCAAATTACGTATCGTGCAGCTGGTGAATATCAGCCATAAATTTGCATACACTTAAAGGAAGCCAAATTTTGCCCTACTTCAAACCGTTTAAAGTGATTATCGTTGGCTTCGATGGCGTACTCGGCAGTGTGCTTGCTGGGGCGCTAGATTTATTTTCATTTACTGGCGTCAGCTGGCAACGATTTTTGGATGAAGAAGTAGAGCCTAGATTTAGTGTGCAGATTGCAAGCTTAGGTGGCGCGGATATCAGATGTAGCAATCGTTTGATTATGCGAGCGCATTGCGATATTCAGGAAGTCACAGAGTGCGACTTACTATTAATTCCAACCATTGGCGATTCAATCGATAAAGTATTGAGCCAAAATAGCGATTTAATTCCACACATCAAGCGACTGGCGAATACCAAAGCGGATATCGCTAGTAATTGTAGCGGGGCTTTCTTTTTGGCAAAAGCAGGCTTGCTCGATGGCAAAGTAGCGACCACCCATTGGGGCTATGCCAGTAAGTTTAAGGCAGATTTTCCATTGGTTGATTTGCAAGAGAATCAATTTGTCACTCAATCAAAGAATCAATCGGGCAATATATTTTGTGCGGCAGGTGGTAGCGCCTTTTATGACTTGGGATTGCTATTAATTGAGCGATATTGCGGGCGTGAGATTTCTACCCAAGTGGCAAAAACCCAGATTATTGATAGTAAAAGAGGCAATCAAAACAGCTATACCAATGTGACATTGCATAAGCCACATTCAGATCAGCTGGTTAAGCAAGTACAAGAGTTTATCGAGGAAAACTTCAAACAGCCTATTCAAGTTAGCGGCTTGGCAGCCATGGTAAATATCACGCCGCGTACCTTAAACAGACGCTTTCAATCCTGCGTGGCGATGCGGCCTATTGAGTATATTCAAGCAGTCAGAATTGAGCAGGCAAAGCGTTTGTTAGAATTGGGAGATGTGACGATAAAATCACTCGCTGAGCAAGTTGGCTACGATGATATTTCCTCATTTACTAGGCTTTTTAAACGCGCTACTGAGCTGACACCAAAAGAGTATCAGGATAAGTTTTCGCGCTTAGCAATCTAACTTCATAGTAGATGTTTTTTGAAAGTAATACATTGCTGCCGTGATAAGCTTTCTGCAGCTTCTGGAGTGACGAAGTCACATAGCAAGCAAAGAAAATTTATCACGGCAAAAATTTTTGTAGAGCTAAATTTTATTGCCATAAGCCTTCGACATGAATGGCATCCGACTTAATAGTGGGATAATCACTAAATACCAATTGATAGCCACCGACTGTATTGGCGCTAAGCTGGCACGTCGCCCCCAGTGGAAAACTGTGTTTTTGCCCAATATGACCAAAGCGCATGCCGCTATAAATCGGCAATCCTGTCAGCTGATGCAATTGACGAATCACGGTGGCAACATCGTAACGCTTGTCATAGCTGTCCTCACCGCTACCCGATAACGCGCCAAACACGATGGCTTGCTGATCTTTAAATACGCCTGCTAAATACAAATCATATAGCATGCGCTCAATACGATAGGCTTGCTCGCCGACATCTTCTAAAAATACGATACCGCCAGCAATTCGTGGCAAATACTCACTGCCTGCCAGCGCCGATACGACACTCAAATTGCCACCCCACATAGCGCCCGTTATCGTTTTTGGCTCAGAACTTGACAGAATACTCGGTAAATTCGGACTGGTTAAAGAGGCGTCTGGTATGTTGATAGCCAGATTTAGATTGGTTAATGCTTCCACAAATTGTCGACAGCTGACTTGGTCGGGTTTGGTTTTGCCAAACTCACTATAAAGCATCGGTGCCGCAAGCGAACTCATATCACCCTTTGCCAGCAATGCGCATTGAATAGCGGTCACATCACTAAAGCCTGCGAGTATCGTGCCGCGCTCCTTCATAATACGTCCCAGCGTCGACCAATCCACCATCGGCAATAAACGCACAGCACCATAGCCACCGCGTACCCCAAGTAGCAGTTTCGGTGCTGCGATCGCACCCGTAGCGATGTTTTGCAAATCACTCGCGCGCTGCGAATCCGTACCCGCAAAGCGCAAATACTGGCGCTTAGTAATCGCAGGATTATCCACTTTAAAACCCGCACAAGCCATGCGATCTAACGCCAATTCATTACGCTCGTCACTACCACCGACATTAGAGCTGGCAAAAAGCCGCGTCTCAATATTTGGCGTGATACAACTCGTTTGCGCCTGCAATGTTTCGGGCGCTGCTTGTTGTGCTTGTCCTGATGGCAGATCATCTTTGGTAAGCTGCGTGCTTTTATCTTGCTGAATAGTATTGGCAGCAAGCGCCTGAGTGATGCTTTGAGTTGCCAATAGTCCTGCCCCAGCACTGATTCCCACTTGACGTAAAAACTGGCGACGATTCAGCTCAGAAAATTTCTTGGTCATTATTTTACCTTTTGTACTATTCAGTTAATGCTTGTTTAACAAGGATACTTATTTAGCATTGATGCTTTAAATGCACGCGATTTCATTTAACATGCGCTAAGCCTTTATCTTTGAAACATTGCATTATAACGGAAGTTGAGACGGCAATTTGGTTTAAGATTGTCTAGGGTAGCTCAACCCATTGTTATGCTAGTCAACAAAACAATACAGAATCACCCATCGTCTTATTTGGATGAAATCGCTACTCTTGTTATAGTAAAGAACGATTAATCGCAATAAACCATAAATATTTACTAATACAAAAGGATCATAAGCATGGCTGACAAAGAGAAAGAGAATAAAAGCCTAATGGATAGTATTAGACTCATCTTGGGTAAAGAAGACAAAATAAAAGACCAACTTGAAAATGGTCGCGGTCTTGAACGTTATGCCAAGGATTTACTATTGCTCATGAGCTTGGTAAAAGACTACTACCAAGGTAACTATCGTAATATCCCTTATAAAACTATTTCAGCGGCAGTGGTTGGTCTGCTCTATGTTATAAACCCTATTGATCTTATTCCAGACTTTATCCCCTTTATCGGTCAAATCGATGATGCCTTGGTACTAAAATTCTGTCTTAAGCTCATGGAAAAGGATTTATTGAAATACAAAACTTGGAAGGATAAACAAAGCGCATCTAAAGATAAAGACTCAAAGCCTACTAATAAAAAGCTCAAAGATAAAAGTACGGAAAAAGCAGATAAAGACGAAGAGTCTAAAGCGGAAGACGATAAGGTAGATACTAAAAAGTCGTCATAGCTATTTAGTCATCTATATTAAGTGATATACCTAGCATAACTTAATATAGCATTTGTTATAAAGACACGGTCAATGAGGTACACATTGACCGTGTCTTTATATGAGAGCAACCATATCTTTATGGAGTTTACCTATCTAATAAACCATTAATCCGGCACATCATAACGGGCTTTTTCTGGATTGAGACCGAACGAATAGACAAAGGTCGCAACGAGGCTGTTTATAACGATGAACGGCAAATCAATAGTGGTATGTCCAAGCACGTAGCGACCGATGAGCCATGAGACAATCAGCATAACAATAAAGAACCCGCCCAAATATGCCAAGATAACTGGATGCTTAAGATTGTAAGGCTGCTCAGGTTCAGGTTTTTTGTTTAATACATAGGTTCTTATCGCCCAACCAGCCGCATAAGAAAATCCACCCAACACCACATAACTAAAAAAATTCATATTACCTGACTCTAATGATACGACGGTTTATAACAAAATTGTATTGATAAAAAAGCACTTTTTATCATAAATAACAGATATGTAGTATTGACTGATAATACCTAACTAAATAGTCTCTTTAACATTATCAATGACAATATTGGCATGAGGATTGGCCAAAATATCAGTATTGACGTCATCACATTCGACTCGGTAAATAGTGTTTGCCCCTTTATAGATATAAGACAAGTACTCACTATCAAGTAGCGGATCGATATTGGCATAAACAGGCTTAACATGAGCTAATACCAACACTCTATCCGGACGACCAATCACCGCATCGACATTATCAGGATCAATAGAGAAAAACTGTGGTATATCGCTATTTTCAATTATCTCTAACGGCTCAGCATCATCCCAAACACGTTTGGCACTTGCAGGCTCTTTCATCTGCATGACCCATGCGCCGCCCTGTTGGCTGACTTTTATTTGCGCCGGCTCATCATGACTGACGGTGTAACAGCCCTCAAAGATAGATAAATCTGCTACCTTCTCAACCTTTTTGGTATCCGCTTGAGTATTACTATCATTACAAGCACTCAAAAGCAGCATACTGCTCGCAGCCATCGCAATCATCAAATGGCTGCGGTTTTTAGAAGAAGATTTTGAGGCTAATGACATCATAGGGTAACCCTGAATTCGAGCATTGAAAGCTTTAGTTAAGCAAATTATAGTTAATGTCTGGCTAGACATATCCTTACAACCGCTCTATTTTAACAGAAAACGATAAGCTTACTATTAGGATATCTGTTTTTGGTTTTTTGTGCATGGCAATTGCCCCTATTAACGCTGGATTTGTTATACTCAATTCCAACATAGGTAGCTAAAATAAGCCTCCAATATATCAGTGAAATCGCTTCGCTATATCCTGTATTTATTCTCTATTAGGTCAGTAAATTTTTATGTCAGAAAATCGCAGCGCAGCGCAGCCATTTAACACCAGTAATGCCATAAACCCATTGGCTGCCAAAGCAGATACTACGGTTGCTTACACAGATGGCGCGTGTAAAGGCAATCCTGGTGCTGGTGGCTGGGGCGCTCATCTGATATTTAGCGACGGACGGACGCAGGATTTTTATGGCGGTGATAAAGAAACAACCAATAATCGTATGGAATTGATGGGTGCGATACAAGCATTAACCCATAGCTCGCATGAGCAGAAACTCGAGATTTGGACAGACTCAAGTTATGTCAAAAAAGGCATCACTGAGTGGATTGAAGGTTGGAAAAAAAGAGGCTGGAAAACGGCCAGTAAAAAACCCGTCGCCAATCAAGACCTATGGCAGCGACTCGATGAGCTCTGTCAGAAACGCGATGTTGATTGGCATTGGGTAAAAGGTCATGCTGGTAATGCTGGTAATGAAAAAGCGGATGAGCTTGCAAACCTAGGTGTGACCTCACGTAGTGAAGATTTGATAACAGACGTTCAAGATAGTACTAAAAAAAAAGAGCCAATAATGGCTGATAAAAAGCCATCAAGCAGCGATGATTGGCTAAATTTTGATCCATTAGGTTTTGATATGATGGATGATGAGCTTGATGCCGAACTACTAGAGAATCAAAGTTATAATGACAGTGTAATAAATACTCATGCTTTCGCTGAAGAAAATATTAGTCCGTACAATGCCACCAATTCAATGAGTGCTATAGAAATGCCAGATGCCCAGACGCCTTTGATTGATACAAGCATCAATAACCATGCGTCCAACATGGTTACTAATGTTGAAGCAGATACGCCAAAATTCGATGGTGATACCAGCCGTGCCAATCCGTATTTTATACCGCTGCTACCCAAGCCAATCCATCGTCATGAATCAGATCGTCAGCTCATTATGGATACTGAGACCACCGGTCTTGATCCGCTAAAAGGCGATCGCATTATCGAAGTCGGTATTGTAGAGATGATCGGACGTAAGTTCACCGGCGAAAAGCTCCACGTCTATATCAACCCACAGCGCGGTATGGATGAAGAAGTTATTCGAATTCACGGTATTTCTGAAGCGTTTTTAACGGACAAACCAACCTTTGACCAAGTCGCGCAGTCGCTCTATGACTTTATGGATGGTGCAGAAGTCATCGCTCATAATGCCTCGTTTGATATGAACTTCTTAAATATGGAGTTTGCCAAAGTTGGCATGCATGACTTTGCTGAGCGAGTAAAAGTGACCGACTCACTGGTCATGGCAAAGCAGCAGTATCCTGGACAGAAAAATACTCTTGATGCTCTCGTACGTCGTTTAGACGTGGGCAAGCAAGACCGTACCTTTCACGGGGCATTACTAGATTCAGAGATTTTAGCAGAAGTCTATTTGGCGATGACTGGCGGACAAGTAACGCTAGGCATTGAGGATGACGCGCAAGCGGATGGCGGACACACAGCCCATGCTAGCTTTGCCAATTTAGCGGCTTTATTGCTTGAGTCAAGTACTGATGAGGGCGCCAATCAAAGCTGGTATGCGTCGCTCGCAGAAGATTATCCTGAGCTGAAAGCCAAAATGTAACAGGCATTAAAATCGCTTCTTATATTGGCGATTAGAGAATATAGTCTTGATTATTATAACGATAAAAAGTAAAACCTTATCTAGCGCTATTTTTTAATTTACTCTCTAACTATTTGCTATTTTCGTCAGTATCTTATGGAAAAAATAATTATGAACCACTCTACGCAAATAAAATTGACCGCGCCAACGCTTAGTGTTACTGACTTTAATTTGCCATCGCTGCACTTATTGCACGATGAGGTCAAGGTCATACTTAAAGATACTGAGATTCATTTGGGCGAATTTAATGACGACAATAGCCAAGCGCCCTTATTATTAGACTCTATTATTGTATTAAAACAGCTTTCTTGTATTTTTGAGCTGATATCTTTGGTGGGTGCAGAGGCACTCAATAATGCGATTGTACACGGTTTACAGGAGCTTTATGACAGTGGCGACAATAGTGATATTGACTTAATCATGGATCTGTCCGAAGCGATCATGACGCTTGATCGTTATATTGAATTTGTGCTGCTGACTGAGTCGGTAGAGCCTACTTTATTACTACCTATTATTAATAAGCTGAATGCTCATAGCCAAATAGTGCCTATTGCTGCTGATTATTTTTCTGCTTTTGGTAATAGTAGCGTCATTATTGCCAATCCTGAACAGAATTTTCAGCCGCTAAATGAGCTCAACCTTGATCAAGAGCTACTGACCTATGCTTATCGTAGTGGGCTTGGCGTTACTTTGATCAATCGGGATGGCAACATCAATCAAGATGATCAGCAAAAATTGGATGCTATGTCAGCTGCCTGTGCTTTGATAGCGAAAAATACCAGCAGTCTATTTTGGCAAGCAGCGTCCGCTGCGGTCACTGATATCGCAGCCATCCTGCCGCTTAATATCACTCAAAAGCACACGCTTATTTATGTTGAGCAGCAATTCCAAAGCTATTTGCCTGTCATGGATACGCGTTTTGCTGATTTGGTCAGTTTTGCCGGACAACGTGATACTGAAGCGGCAAAAATACTGCGCGATCAATACGCCGCCAACCGTTTAGAAGATCCACAGCGCCAGCAGATGGAGCGCTTCTTGTTTGGTCCAAACCGTGAGCTGACGGATACTTTGAATATCATTATCCAGACTCAAATCAATACGATTAAAGAAAATGTCGACAGCTATGCCCGTGGCGACTCAATCAATCCAGTCGATATGCAGACCTCGCAAATTATTGAAGAACTCACTACTTTAAGCTCTGCGTTGCATCTTCTTGGTCTATCTAATGCCGCCAATAGCCTGATTAAAGCGTCAGAAGCCGTCAACACATGGCGCTCGCCTACTCCAGAAGATTTTGATCATTTATTATTGGCACTCATGCATGCAGAAAACGCGACCATCGCCATGGCTGAGATGCATACTCCAGGTGCAATTTATCTGCCGTTGAACAATCCTCATATCTCACTACATCAGCTGAATACCGCTTATGATACCTTGATAGAAGAGAGTCGTACGGCAATTGCCAGTGCTGAACAAGCAATCAATGACTACCTTGCGGAGCCTGAGCGCGATATTCTTAATATTCAAAATACCCCTGAAATGCTGCGTCAAGTAAGCGGTGCGGTACGCTTCTTGCAATTGCCAACGCCTGCCAGTATGCTCAGTCAATTGGCAAATTATTTACAGCAACGTATCAATAGTGGTAATCGTATCGATGATGGCACCTTATCTTATATTGCTGATGTTATCATGGCAGTTGACCATCATCTAGACGGTTTCGAGAACAATCGCCCTGTCAGCAAACAAGCATTGGATGTTGGGCAGCATAGCTTAAGCCAATTGCTTGCCGCTTAATCATTTATGTAAATTTTTATACAAAGACAAGCTGATATGAGCTTGTCTTTGACCGTTTGGAAAACTATATGATGATCTGCGCCTTTGTACTATCTGATGAAACGATCTTATGTCGTCAAACGCCTAATGGCTGGTGGCCTTTACAGGTTGAGCTAGCACACTCTGATGTCAGTAGTGAGCAAGCTTATCAATTAGGACAGGTTACATTGTTTGATAGCGTAGCGCCCAATAGCTGGCTGCCGAGTGATGTAGATGATACTGATAACGCTAATGCTGTCACTGTACAAGCAAGCCGCGCTATCACTTACGATTATGCAATAGCACATAATATCGCCTTGCCCAGTATTTTAGACAGTGATGAATTAACAAGTAGTGACTTGGATAGTAGCGTTATTAGCAATGTAGAGAACAGTATTAACACTTTTATACCTTATCGACAGCTTATCACGCACCTGCCCATAGCATTAGCTGCTCAGCTTAGCCAAGCCATACAACTACTTCGTTGGCAAGCAGATACACGGTTTTGTAGTCGCTGCGCGGCACGCACTGTAGCTGCCAAATGCGGTGAGCGTGCTATGGTTTGTGACGTTTGTCGATTGCGTCAGTATCCGCGTGTACAGCCCTGCGTCATTACCGCCATTACTCGACCCAACCCACAAACGGGTGAAATGCAAATTTTATTGGCTCATCATCATCGTTACGGTCAGCAAAAAACAGCTTCTCATTTATTACAGTCGACCCAACCGTTACTATACGGTTTGATTGCAGGCTTTGTAGAAGTAGGTGAAAGTCTAGAGCATGCTGTGGTACGCGAAGTGGCAGAAGAAGTGGGTCTTAGCTTGTCCGATATTCGCTATGTGAACAGTCAGCCATGGCCGTTTCCGTCTAATTTGATGTTGGGCTTTCGAGCATCTTATGCAGATGGCGATATCGTTATACAAGAAGATGAGCTATCACATGCAGATTTTTTCGATCTATCAAAGCTGCCAAAAATCCCCTTTAAGGGTAGCATTGCTTATGAGCTGATTGCGCAAATTGCCAATGAGCAAGGTATTTTGCTTTAATCTATCATATCAACGCCTCATTCAGCATTTATCCTTACCACTATTATCCTATTTATTTTGATATCAGCATCTAGCACTGATATAAAGGTTTTACATTAAATGCAAAGCACCATGAATAAAAACAGCAATCATATCCGTTTAAACAATCTGCCAATCTTATTCGATTCGCTGAAGATAGAAACATTGCCTGCTGATGTTCAGGAAAAAATTGCGCGCATTGATGGCAGCCTACCGCAAACACAGTGCGGTCTATGCGACCATGCTGATGGTTGCTTACCTTATGCAGTTGCTATCGTGATAAATGGTGAGCCACATAATAAGTGTGTACCGGGTGGTCAGCCAGTGACGGATACTATCGCGCAGATTATCGATGCTGATATGCCAACATTAAGCGCTGAACCTTCAAAATGGCCGTTAGATGCTACTTCGCAGCGGCCTGTTGAAGTGCGCGCCGTTATTCGTGAAGATGATTGCATTGGCTGTACCAAATGTATTCCCGCCTGCCCTGTTGATGCCATCGTTGGTACTGGCAAGCATATGCATACTATTTTTACAGATTTATGCACGGGCTGTGAATTATGTATAGCGCCTTGCCCTGTTGACTGCATCGATTTGGTCACGGTTGAGCGTACGCTTTCGACACCTGAGCGCACCCTTGAGCAAGAGGATTTGAGACAGCGTTATCATACCCATTTAAATCGTGTGAGCAAGCAACTTGCGGATAGCAGCAATAGTAGACCCGTGGTTAGCATGGTGGAGGCAAAACTGAATAATGCCGCCAGTCAGTCGTTAAATATCAGTGAAGCTCAAGCAAAAAACACTATTGCAGCGGCAAAGCTGCGCAGTAAAATTAAGAAGTTAGAAAAGCAGCTTAGCGTACGTCCCAATGAAAGCAAACAAGCAGAATTGAATGAATTAAAAGCTGAGCTTGCACAACTTTAATAGCCAATATCCACTTTGAATAACCAATGAACAAAATAATGGTAAAAATACCATGAGTAAAACCGTCAAACATAAAACAGCTGATACTCCGCCATCGAGGCGCATGCCCAACCGTGATGTGCGTCCATTTTTTGAGAAGTTGGCGGCGACAATTGATGAGCCAGTGACTGAGCTCAATTATAAGAGTAACTTTGAGCTGCTTATCGCAGTCATATTATCAGCGCAGGCGACTGATGTCAGCGTCAATATTGCCACCAATCAGCTCTATCCGGTGGCGAATACGCCTGAGGCAATACTCGCTTTAGGCGAAGAAGGTTTGAAATCCTATATTAAGAATATCGGCTTGTTTAATGCCAAAGCCAAAAACGTCATCAAAACTTGCCGTGACTTGATTGAGAAATTTAATAGCACCGTTCCTGATAACCGAAAAGACTTAGAGTCTCTAGCAGGTGTCGGGCGCAAGACGGCGAATGTAGTTCTAAATACAGCCTTTGGACAGCCGACGATGGCGGTTGATACCCATATTTTTCGAGTGGGTAATCGTACGGGACTTGCCACTGGCAAAAACGTCTTAATCGTTGAGAAGAAACTGGTCGAACGTATCCCCGATGACTTTATCGTTGATGCTCATCATTACTTGATTTTGCATGGGCGCTATACTTGTCAGGCTCGCACCCCAAAATGCGGCGCTTGTCCTGTTTATGACGAATGTATGTTTAAGGATAAAGCAGTATTTTTAGAGTTGTAACGTGAGCAGATGATAATGATCGCAGAGCCTATCGATCAATATACTTATGCTAAATTATAATAATGTCATGATTGAGCATTACTTATAATAGAACGAGCGCAGCTCACTAGAGTTTTATTGCGTTTCGAGTTAGAATAAGCGTATTTTTAGGCAAGTACGTCATATTTTTGATCCTGCTGATAATCAGTTGATAGACGTATGATTGGCGACAGCTTCAAGCACGTTGTCAGTTAATAATTCGATATAGTACAACGTAAAGCTATCGTTCTCTTAGCCTGACCCCATATGATTTATAAACATCTGTGCCTTATGTAAATTTATATAACACATGCATTTATGAATAAGTGAATTAAGTAGTACCGATTAAACACCAAGCAATACATTGTTTGGCCAATACCAATTAAAGCAGCGCCCAGACGTTATGCTTTTTCCTATCTTTACTGATTCAATTAAGCGATCCTATTATGCGCGAATACAACTTATTTACCTCAGAATCTGTGAGCGAAGGTCATCCTGACAAAATGGCTGATCAAATCTCAGACGCTATCCTTGATGCGATCTTACGGCAAGATTTACATGCACGCGTGGCATGTGAGACCCTAGTCAAAACTGGCGCTGTCGTATTGGCAGGTGAAATAACCACCACGGCAAATATCGACGTTGAGCGTATCGTGCGTGATACGGTTAATGGCATTGGTTATCATCATTCAGACTTGGGTTTTGATGGCGAGACATGTGCGGTTATTAATATGCTTGGTAAACAATCGCCTGAGATTGCCCAAGGTGTTGACCGCGCTGACCCTGAAGAACAAGGCGCTGGTGACCAAGGTTTGATGTTTGGTTATGCTAGTAATGAGACTGAAGTATTGATGCCCGCCCCTATCGAGTATGCTCATCGCTTGATGGAGCGTCAGTCGGAGTTGCGCCGCGCAGGCGAACTACCTTGGTTACGTCCGGATGCCAAAGCACAAGTCACGCTTAAATATGATGGCAATAAACCTGTTGCTATTGACGCGGTCGTCTTATCTACGCAGCATGATCCAAGTATCTCGCAAGCCGATTTACAAGAAGCGATCATGGAGTCAATTATCAAACAAGTACTCCCGGCAGAGCTACTACATGCTGGTACACGTTATCATATCAACCCGACTGGCAAATTCGTCATCGGTGGTCCTGTTGGTGATGCAGGACTGACCGGTCGTAAGATTATTGTTGATACTTATGGCGGTATGGCGCGTCACGGTGGCGGCGCATTTAGTGGTAAAGATCCCTCAAAAGTCGATCGCAGTGCGGCTTATGCGGTGCGTTACGTGGCTAAAAACATCGTCGCTGCTGGTATTGCCGATCGCTGTGAAGTACAAGTAAGCTATGCCATTGGCGTTGCTGAACCGACTTCTATTTCGATTAATACTTTTGGTACTAACAAAATTAGCAACGATGAAATCATTAGTTTGATTCGTACACATTTTGACCTACGTCCGTATGGTATCACTCGTATGCTGAATTTATTGCAGCCGATGTATCAGCAAACCGCTAGTTTTGGACATTTTGGTCGCCAAGGTTCTGAAACCGCCTTTACGTGGGAAAAAACTGACAAAGCTGAGATTTTAAAAGCGGATGCTGGCTTATAAAATTTTTGCTAAAACCCTTTTTGTACCTATTATCTTATCCAGTTATTAGACTGCTGTGATACATTTAAATTTACCTACCATTATTAGGAGTCGTTTATGTCTCAAGAGAATGCTCAAAACAATGAGATTGATGCAAGTCTTGAAATCACCCCTGAAATGCAGTCGTTTTATCAACGTGCTGATGCCATTATTGGTGTAGCAAACAGTCAATTAGGTCCTGATGCGCACTCAGGTCAAGTAGGTGCGTCACTGCTTTATGCCGCAGCACGTTATAGCGCATCGGTCGCCTCAATCGGCTTTGTAAAAGGTGATGATTTTGCCAAAGAAAAGGATGATATTGTCGAATTTTATACCAAACAATATCGCCAAATGCTGAGCGACAACTTGACTGATTATGCGCAGAACTTTGATAAATATATTCAGCTTAATCAAGATGATAAGCCTGCTAAATAAAACAGTTATGCTTGGTTAAAGATATTTATCTGAGCATCTTTAGTGGCAGAAATTATCTTTGAGCAAATAAAAAACCCTAAGCTTACTATTAAGTTTGGGGTTTTTATTTGCTTGTAAATGATAGAAAGCTATTATTAAAGCCAACAATGCTATTGCTATGAAGTTTTTGCAGCTTTTCTCAGGCATTGAGCAAAATACATAGCAGTAGTATAGCTATAGTTAAAATATCTCAAAAACGCTACAGTGCTGCTGGTATAAATTTTTTGCAGCCTCTGTCTGCGTAGGCACAGCAAGCAAGAAAAATTAATATCAGCAGTACTTGATGTATCGATATTACTTTTCCCTGACTATATATACATATATAATTTTCTCGATTTTATTTTGTACTTATCATATGATGTGGTGGATGACTTCCCCTAAATAAGTTACTATCCATTTGTATCATTCTATTTCTGATATGGTTGTCGTTGACTGTTGATAACAGGAAGTTATCGAGCGCTATTTATAAGGAAACATCATTATGAATCATTTATCTAAACCGTGGCTGTCAATACTAGGGCTCTCAGTAGCCATCACATTATCTGGTTGTAATAATCTTCCAATCAGCACCCATTCTGAGCCGCCTATTCATAGCACTGAAAACAACAAAGACCACAGTGCTAGCAGAAATCAAGGCTCAATTAACAATCCTTTCAATAAATGCCCACCCTTTAATCCTGAGCAAACCATGTGTACCGCACAGTATGATCCTGTCTGTGTCACTGTAAAAAACCAATCAGGTGTCAGTTATCGTACTGCGGGCAACGCCTGTTCAGCATGTGGTACTACCTCTGCAGTCGGTTATGTAAAAGGACAATGTGTGTAGTTTATATCCTACCTCTGGTAACTCTAATCAAATACTTTTCATCATAATATAGTCGATCCTAAATAAAATAAGTACAAATATTATAACGCGCTACTGGTATAATTTTTTTGCTTGCTGTGCCTGTGCCTGCGCAGACAGAGGCGACGCAAAATTTATCCCTGTAGCATTGTGTTTGATTTACAGTGGATTGACTATAGATATATCAGTAGAAATGAAAAAGCCCCAACTTATGATAAAGCTGGGGCTTTTTGAATTATTTTTCAGCTTAAGTATTATTTAAACATTGTCTAAAAAACTCTTAACCTTCAGGCTTTTCAATATCAGGCGGACCTGTAAGCAAGTCTTCATCACGAAATTCATTGGCTGAATTGTGCTCTGCTGACTCTTCGGTGATAAACCATTGCTGATTGCGATACAATATCAAACGGTCACGACTTAAGCCACGTAGTAGCGAATACATCATTACGACTATCACTATCGCAAAAGGAAAACCTGACACAATGGAAGCCGCTTGTAGCGCACTCAAGCCACCTGCTGCCAATAGTACCGCCGCAATAACACCTTCGGTACCCGCCCAAAATAAGCGCTGAATTTTCGGTGGATTGGCATCGCCCCCTGAGGTCAACATATCAATGACGAAACTGGCTGAATCCGATGACGTGACAAACCAAAGAACAATCATTACCACGATGAGCAAGTTCACAGCCGATGTTAGCGGATAAGACTCCATCAACTTAAAGATGGCACTGCCAGTATCTGCTTGGACGGCCTCGATCAAGCCAGGACTGATAATATTGGGGTCCGCCGCCGCCATTAGCTCCATATTAACGGCTGAACCACCAAAAGCGGTAAACCATAAGAACAATATGGTAATAGGAATCAACAACACTCCCAATATGAATTCACGAATCGTACGACCACGAGAGATACGAGCCACGAACACCCCAACGAAAGGCGACCAACTTATCCACCATGCCCAATAGAAAATCGTCCATGAGGCTTGCCAATTTTCTTCACCGTTATAAGATTCTGTCCAAAGACCTAGTGGTACAATCTCATGTAAGTAATTACCGATATTTTCTACAAAACTATTGAAGATAAACTGAGTTGGTCCTAAAATAATCACAAAACTGAGTAATATCACAGTAAATAATATATTGGTATCGCTTAAGCGCTTAATTCCTTTATCGAGTCCCATAAATAGAGACAGTCCTGCCAGCATAGTGATAAAGGCAATCAACATAATTTGCACTGTAATATTATTGGGAATACCAAATAACGTCTCAAGACCTGAGTTAATTTGTAATACCCCAAGACCTAACGTCGTCACTACCCCAAACATCGTCCCAAACACTGCTAGCGTATCAACCGTATGACCCCAACCGCCATAGATTTTCTTACCCAATATAGGATAAAGTGTCGAGCGGATTGCTAGTGGTAAGCCCACTCGGTAGTGAAAATAAGCCAATGACAAAGCAACCATGCCGTAGAGCGCCCACACATGTAAGCCATAATGCAGGAACGAGATATTCATCGCTTGCTTGGCGGCGGCGATCGTTTCGGGCTCTCCCAATGGCGGCGCCATAAAATGGTACAAGGGTTCAGCGGTGCCCCAATAGAGCAGTCCAATACCGATGCCAGCTGAAAACAGCATGCCAATCCAAGAGACTATATTATACTCGGGCTTCTCGTTCTGATGACCAAGCCTGATATCGCCATAGCGACTGAATATCATATAAATACTCATCACTAGCGTTAAGTTAACCACCACAATAAAGAACCAGCCAAAGCGCAAAGACACGAATGCTTTTGCGTGACCAAATACCAGTTCTGCTTGCTCATTAAAAAAAGCACCAAAGATGATAAACACCAGAATTAATAGTGCTGAAGTTAAGAACACAGGTTTACTCACCCGTGGAAAAGGGCCCAAGCGGCCAACTTTTACATGATCCATTTAGTCGTCTCAGTTTTTGAAGGGGCTCACCTTAACAAGATATTACACAACTATCAAATCGAATTAGACACTTTATAACCTTGCTATTGGTCAACAAATAAAAAAATCCTAAGATAACCATGCATCTTAGGATTTGATATTACAAGTATTTTATCGTCTTTTAATAAATAATAAACAGATATAGTGAGCTGCCAATCATTGAATGAAACGACTGTCAGCACACTCTTGATCTTTCTTCGCTTAATCACAGCTTGCTTATCTAAGCCCTAATTCATGACTATTAAACAGCATCGTGTTGACTAATCACCCTTTACAATTTTAGGTGGGCCTTTCAACAAATGCTCATCTGCAAACTCATTGGCTGAATTATGATCTGCAGATTCTTCAGTAATAAAGTGCTGTTGAGCTCGATACAGTATCAATCGATCTCGACTTAAGCCACGAAGTAACGCATACATCATGACAAATATCACCAAAGCAAATGGCAGTCCAGCCACAATAGCAGCGGCTTGCAATGCGCCTAGTCCGCCTGCCGCTAACAATATAGCGGCAATCAAACCTTCCATCAACGCCCAGAATAAACGTTGGATCTTGGGTGGGTTGGTATCGCCACCAGCCGTCAACATGTCGATCACGAAACTTGCTGAATCCGATGAGGTCACGAACCATAAGACAATCATAATCACGATAAGAAAAGTAATTGGTTTTGCAAATGGATAGTATTCAACCAATTTAAAAATAGCGCTACCCGAATCTGCTTGCACCGCTTCTACCAATCCTGGACTGGCCATAGCTGGATCAAGCGCCGCTAAAAGCTCCATATGGATAGCGACACCACCAAAAGTGGTGAACCAGAAGAACAAAATTACCATCGGAATCAACAGCACACCCAATACAAACTCACGGATAGTACGACCACGACTGATACGGGCAATAAATACGCCTACAAATGGTGCCCAACTTACCCACCATGCCCAGTAGAAGATCGTCCAACCACTCTGCCAATCGGTATTACTATAAGCTTCACCCCATGTTGATAAAGGCACCATAGCAACGATGTAATTACCGATGTTTTCTATAAAACTATCAAAAATGAATAAGGTTGGCCCTAAAATGACCATAAAGGCTAAGAGCACACCTGTAAAACCCATATTGATATCACTTAAGCGCTTGATACCTTTATCAAGACCGAGCATCAATGAGCCACATGCCAACGCAGTCACAAAAGCAATAATAATAAACTGTACGGTTAAAGAATTTGGTATACCAAATAAATTTTCAAGACCTGAATTGATCTGCATAACCCCTAGACCTAAGGAAGTTACCACACCAAACATTGTCCCGAATACGGCTAGGATATCAACTGTATGACCCCATCGACCATATATTTTTTCGCCTATTAGCGGGTATAACGTCGAACGGATAGATAGCGGCAGTCCACGGCGAAAGTGAAAATAAGCCAGTGCTAATGCCACTATGGTATAAATTGCCCAAGCATGTAATCCCCAATGTAGAAATGAGATGCTCATAGCTTGCTTGGCAGCTTCTACCGTTTCAGCTTCACCTAATGGCGGTGCCATAAAGTGGTATAGGGGCTCAGCTGTTCCCCAATATACCAGTCCAATACCGATACCAGCAGAGAACAACATGCCAATCCAAGAAAACAGACTGTACTGCGGTTTCTCTGTTTGTTGACCTAAACGTATGTCGCCGTAACGACTTGCCGCTAGATAAATACAAAAGACCAGCGCCACATTCATTAATATAATAAACATCCAGCCGAACTTATCGGTGATAAAGTCCTGCAAAAAGCTAAATAGCGCGCCAGCGGTCTCGGTAAAGAAAGCACCGAAGATGATAAATCCAACGATAAGTAACGCTGAAGTAATAAACACAGGTTTACTCACCCGTGGAAAAGGGCCTAACCTGCCAACTTTTACATGATCCATTTGTTTGTTAGCCTTAGTTTTTAGGAAGGTAACCTTAACAAGATAGCTGCCAACTATCAAATTTAATTAAGTATTTACGCTTTTCTCATTGATAGACATGAATCAAAACTCTCTGGTCACGCAAACCACAATACCGTAAAACCTCAGAAACTTAGCAAGTAATTCCTATATTTATCCGCTTATCAACTTCGTTAGGAGCGTTTAATCTTTCTTAAGTACAAAGGATAGTGGAGATAAATTGCTACTGTGGTAACAACTGCAACAAATCACCATCGTTGCCGTCTTCTAGCGCCCAAACCTGCCCATCTACAACCAGTACACTACGAATACGCTCGCCCATATCATAGCGATAGCGCTCAGTCGCACCATTATTTTCATCGAAATTAACGACTATCAGTGCTTTGGAGGATAAACCACTGATCAGCGCATTGTCTTGCCAAGCAGGAAAATCAGCATGTGTACCAGTCGAATACATACTGATTGATGAAGGGGATATGACTGGTGTCCATGTGATTTTGGGTGCTTCAAGCTCAGGACGCGTACTGTGATCAGGAATATCCACACCAGAATAATTGCGACCATTTGATACAATTGGCCAGCCGTAATTCTTACCTTTCTCAATCAAATTGAACTCATCACCACCTCGTGGACCCATTTCATGCGCCCACAACTGCCCTTTACTATCGAATGCCATCCCGAGTACATTACGATGTCCTATGCTCCAAAATTGAGCAGCAATGTCATTATTACTCACAAATGGATTGTCCATTGGCATCGAGCCGTCAGCATTTAACCGTATTATTTTGCCCAAATTGACAGTCATGTCTTGAGCAGGGGTTTTTTCCTGACGCTCGCCTGAGCTAATATACATATATTGCCCATCAGGAGAAAATACTAAGCGATGACTGTAATGCCCTTGCCCGTCTACCTTCGGCATCTGCTGCCAAATTGGAGCAATCTCCCGCAAACTTGGCTTATCAGTATCCAAGCCTGACAGCTTGGCTTTGATGACTTTTGCACCAAATTTATTATTATCAACCCCTTTGCCTGCCTCTACGTAGCTGATATATACATAGCTAGAAGTCGCAAAATCCGGTGCAAGAATAATATCGCCAAGACCGCCTTGCCCGCCATAAGCGACTTTAGGTATGCCCACGACGGCTGTCTTAGCGCCAGTCGCTGTATTGACTATAAATAACTCACCTGTCTTTTGTGTTACGAGCAGTCTTAATGGTTTATTATCAACTTTTGGTAATGAAGTCATTGCCCATGGCTCATCAAAGGTGGCAGCGGCTTTTGTGGTAAAGGCAGGTTTGTCCGTACTTGCAATATCTGCTACTGAGGTTTCAACTTCTTGATATTCTGCCAAATCGGCATTGGTATCAGTTGCAGATTGATTGGAACAAGCAGAAGTACTAAACAGTAATGCTGTGATAATTATCGGTAACGTTAATGGTTTACTCATATACTGCCTATTTATTATTATCATTCTTTTATCTCCATAAATTTTATATTTATATAATTAGAGCTTAGATTATTTATAACATAATCTAAGTATGGCAAGAGTAAAAATAATGATGGCGCACAAAGTAAAAACCCCTTACTTGCCTGTATAAAAAATGGGCAAATAAGGGGCTTATTTTCGGATCAAGGGCTAAAATGAACGATTAGCTCATTCTAAGCTTATCAAATGTCAGCTTATCATCCACACCGACATCGACTTTGATGATATCACCAGCAACAAAGTCACCCGCCAGCAGCTTCAATGACAATGGGTTTTCAATCTCTTGCTGAATGGCACGCTTGAGTGGACGCGCGCCATAAACAGGATCATAACCAACTGCAACCAGCTTATTCATCGCTTCTGCTGATAACTCGATGTCTAACTCACGCTCATATAAACGCTGACGTAAGCGGTTTAACTGAATCGCAGCAATACCTGCCATCTGCGACATACCTAGTGGATGGAATACCACGATCTCATCGATACGGTTGACAAACTCTGGACGGAAATGCTGCCCAACTGAATCCATCACTTCTGCTTTGATATCCTCGTAGCTCTCGCCGACCATTTCTTGGATTTTATGCGAACCCAAGTTACTGGTCATAATGATTACAGTATTCTTGAAATCAACGACACGACCTTGTGAGTCAGTCAAACGACCATCATCCAACACTTGTAGCAAGATATTGAACACATCAGGATGCGCTTTTTCAACTTCATCAAATAAAATCACACTATAAGGTTTACGGCGTACCGCTTCAGTCAAGGCACCACCTTCTTCGTAACCGACGTAGCCTGGAGGCGCACCAACCAAGCGGCTGACGCTGTGCTTCTCCATATACTCACTCATATCGATACGGACAATCGCATCTTCACTATCGAACAAGAAATTCGCTAATGATTTGGTCAGCTCAGTCTTACCGACACCCGTAGGTCCTAAGAATAAGAATGAACCTGAAGGACGATTCGGATCCGACAAGCCAGCACGACTACGACGTACCGCATTGGCTACCGCTTCGACTGCTTCATCTTGACCGATGACGCGCTCATGGAGTTTTTCTTCCATTGCCAGCATTTTATCACGCTCGCCTTGCATCATTTTACTGACTGGAATACCCGTCGCAGCCGCGACGACTTCAGCGATTTCATTATCCGTGACTTTGTTACGCAGCAGTTTTACACCACTATTTTCACCAGTCTGCTCTTTTTGCTCTGCCAAATCCGACTCATGGATACGGCGCTCTAACTGCGGAATCGTCTCGTATTGTAGCTTACTCATGGTCTCATAATCGCCTTCACGACTGGCTTTATCATAAGCAATACGCGCTTTGTCCAGCTCGTCTTTTAGCTGCTGACTGCCTTTGACCAAAGCTTTTTCTGCTTGCCAAATCTCATTAAGATCAGCGTATTCTTTCTCTAACTCTTCGATTTGTGCATCAAGCACTTTACGCTCGGCTTGCGCACCAGCGTCTTCTTCATTTTTGAGCACTTCGCGCTGCATTTTCAACTGAATCAAGCGACTATCAAGCTTACCTAAGGCTTCAGGCTTGCTGTCCATCTCCATACGTAAACGACTTGCCGCTTCATCAATCAAATCAATCGCTTTATCTGGCAGCTTGCGATCGGTAATATAACGATGGCTCATCCGCGCAGCAGCAATAATCGCGCTGTCTTGGATATCAACACCGTGATGCAGCTCATAACGCTCTTTTAGACCACGCAAAATCGCAATGGTGTCTTCGACCGTTGGCTCATCGACCAGTACTTTTTGAAAACGACGCTCAAGAGCCGCATCTTTTTCGATGTACTGGCGATATTCATCGAGAGTTGTCGCACCGACACAGTGTAGCTCACCACGCGCAAGCGCAGGTTTTAGCATATTACCGGCATCCATCGCGCCATCGGCTTTACCAGCACCTACTAAAGTATGCAACTCATCGATAAATAAGATGACATTGCCTTCTTGCTTTGATAAATCGCTGAGTACCGCTTTGAGTCGCTCTTCAAACTCACCACGGAATTTTGCACCCGCAATCAATGAGCCCAAATCTAACGACAACACTTCTTTGCGGCGTAGTCCTTCTGGTACGTCACCATTGATGATTTTTTGTGCCAAACCTTCAATGATAGCCGTTTTACCAACACCTGGCTCACCAATCAGTACTGGGTTATTTTTGGTACGACGCGAGAGTACTTGAATGGTACGACGAATCTCTTCATCGCGACCAATCACAGGGTCAAGCTTACCAAGTTCCGCCTGCTCAGTTAAGTTAATGGTATATTTATTCAGCGCATCACGCTGATCTTCAGCATTTTGATTATTCACGGTATCATCACCTCGCAATTGCTCAATGACTGTTTTTAATTTACTCGCTGTTACGCCCGCACTCTCAAATATCTTTTTGGTTTCGCCTTGCTCAGCGAGCGCCAACATCACCCATTCAGTGGCGATAAAATCATCGCCTTCTTTTTGTGCTTGGCGGTCTGCCAAGTTCAGAATTTTGACTGAATTTGGGTTTAGATTAACGTCACCCGTTGGCTCACTAATCGTTGCTTGGTTGTCGAGCGCCTTTGCCACGCCATTTTTTAGCGCAGGGATAGACGCGCCCGCTTGTTGGCAGATAGACAAATTAGACTCATCTTGTAACAAGACTGCTAGCAAATGCACCGGATCAATACCGGTATGGTCACGCCCTAACGCCAAACTTTGTGCTTCTTGAATGGCAGATTGCAGTTTTTGGGTAAATTTCTCAAATCTCATAGTCGTATCCTTTTATCATTTATATATTATTAGGCAGCAAACTTATGCTGTTTACTTGCCTTCGTCTGCCTTTATATATGCGGTACATAGAGAGGAATTTCAACCTACTTAGCACTAAAACCTTATTAATAGTAATGATATTAATTGCTTAAAATCAAGTCACTAAATCGTGCTAACATTTAATACATAATGAATTTTATTTTAGAAAAAATACGCCTGTAGATACCGATTATTTAATATTCTTATTCTACGATTTCAATAGCGGTACCGACCTTGACCATCGCCATGATTTCATCCATCTCTTCATCAGTGACGGCGATACAGCCCTTGGTCCAATCGCGTAATTGATTGACCGACGCTAGATGTCCAGAACCGTTCTTTTGACCATGAATCATAATATCACCGCCCGGATTGATGCCCATCTTCTTAGCATGTGCCTTATCAGCCGCATTAGGATAACTTATGTGAATAGAGCGATAAAATTTGGATTTTTCATTCTTATAATCGAGTGTATAAGAACCTGACGGGGTACGCTTATCACCCTGCTGCTGCTTGTGACCAATAGGATTGCCACCAAGCGCTATATGATAAGACTTGATCACAGTGTCACCACTTAATAATTGTAGAACACGCGCTGATTTATCAACGAAAACTTTGTCGATAATGGCAGTATCAGGAATAGAGGGGGTAGATTTTGAAGTATTTTGTATGTTTGGCGCGGCATTGGTACTCATGAGAGTCACGAGGCTAAGACTTATTGCGCTTACTAACCAAACAAGATACTGACTAAAATCTGCACGAAAAAATGGCATGGTATTACTTCTTATTATTAATAAATAAAATTATTATCTATAAGATATAGTCAGTCCTTAATCAAAGAAATACAAATATTATCAATCACTACTGGGGTTAATTTTTCTTGCTTGCTGTGCCTACGCAGACAGAGGCTGCGAATAATGAACCTCAGTAGTTCCGTACTCTTTTAAAAGTGGATCAACTATAACAAAAAACCATGCCAAGCGTTGTGCGAGTTGTACGAATGAGACTTAAAAATGCGACATTAAATTCTTAGAATTCTATTACACCATACGAATCGCGCCATCCAAACGAATCACTTCGCCATTGAGATAGGCATTATCAATGATGTGCATGACCAATTTGGCAAACTCATTAGGATTACCCAAGCGCTTAGGATACGGTACCGCAGCCTCTAGTTGCTCGCGCGCCTTTTCAGGCAAACTTTGCATCATAGGCGTTGCAAATACCCCAGGCGCGATAGTCATGACACGGATACCATGACGAGTCAGCTCACGTGCGAGCGGCAACATCATGCCAACGACGCCAGCTTTAGATGAAGCATAACTCCCTTGTCCGACTTGCCCATCAAAGGCAGCGATAGAAGCCGTATTAATAATGACGCCGTTGTCAGCGTTCTTCTCTACGGAGCTGTCTGCGTTATTGGCATTAGCTACACGCTTCGCAATACTGGCTGCCACCAAACGCGCCACGTTAAAAGAACCGACAAGATTAATATTGACGCCGCGACTAAAAGCATCGAGATCTGCCGGATTGTTTTCACGATCTAAGAGCTTCTGTACAACAGCGATACCTGCACAGTTGATAGAACCTTGTAAGCCGCCAAAGTCGCTTTCAGCCATATCAACAGCCGCTTGCACCTCATCGCCACTGGTCACATCACAGCGCACAAAACGAGCATGGTCACCCAATTCATCGACCAATGCTTGCCCCGTCGACTCATTAAGATCAGCGATGACAACCTTGCCGCCTTGAGCCACGATAGCACGCACTACCGACTCACCCAGACCTGACGCACCGCCCGTGACCAAAAAGCTGTGTTGTTCAATTTGCATAATTTTTCCTTTAATTAATATTTATACTGTTATTTTTATCAGTCATCGATTTTTATCTTAACCTAACGATATGAATGCATTGCTTTATCAAGCCGCAGATAAACTGCGCAGCAAAAAGCGCTGAATTTTACCACTTGGGGTTTTTGGTAACTCTTTCACAAACTCAACCTCACGTGGATAAGCATGAGTTGATAGACGTCTGCGCACCAAATCTTGAATCTCTTTAGCAATCTCGTCTGTGCCTTTGATACCATCTTTTAGCACCACATAAGACTTAATCGTATGACCGCGCACTTCATCTGGCACGCCAACTGCTGCGGACTCTGCGACTGCCTCATGCTCCAGCACTGTGTTTTCAACGTCGGTTGGTCCAACGCGGTAACCTGCGGTGATAATAATGTCGTCATCACGCCCTGAAAACCAATAGCTGCCATCACTATGACGCTCAACCACATCACCTGTTAAATAATAGTCATCAGCGAAGGCGTCTTTTTCGTTCCAGCTATAACCACGGAAATAAAACGCGGGCGATTGACTGACGACCACTGCCAGCTGTCCTTGCTTACCATCAGGCAATACTTGCATGTCATCATCTAATACGACCAATGTGTGCCCCGATAACGCCATGCCCATCGAGCCTACTGGGCATTCATGAGCTAACGCATGGTGCTCGCAGCAGGTCATGCCCGTTTCGGTCTGCCCATACTGATCGCACACTTTGCAGTTTAGATAAGTTTCCACCCAGTTGACGACTTCGGTATTCAAGGTTTCGCCTGCTGAATTGGCACAGCGCAGTGATAGTTTAGCCTCATTGTCATTACTACTGTCATTGTGAGCAGCTTCAAACACGCCACTCGATTTCATCATCCGAAATGCTGTCGGTGAGGACGCCAAATTGCTAATTTTATGACGTACCATAAAGTCGCGGGTATGAGCAGCGTCAAAGCCCGCTTCATTAAAATAGGTAGTAATACCTAGTAATAATGGCCCAGTAATCGCATAATATAACCCATACGCCCAGCCTGGATCTGCCATATTCCAGTAGTTGTCATCCGCGCGCAGGTCAATTGCATAACGCATATACAGATAAAAGGCTGAGAGCGCGCTTAGTGGCACACTAACGCCTTTTGATTTGCCTACTGTACCTGAGGTAAACATTTGCAAAAAGGGTGCATCGGTATTTAGTAGCACTGGTTCTATAGTTTGTGGCTGCTCTGATATCTTGTCAGCATAGTTATCATCACCCCAGCTTTGCGCATCTACCTTGCTACCAACCAACACCATTTTGGTTTGCTTCGCCAAGTCGTCAAACTTGCCACGATTGTCTTGATTGGTAAAAACGACCTTGGTATTGGCTTTGTCCATTCGATACTTAATCGAATCATAACCAAAGGCGGTAAACAGCGGTTGATAGACTGCGCCAATCCGCCAAGTGGCTAATACAATGGTGAGTAACTCAGGGGTACGCGGTAGCATAGTTGCCACTTGGTCACCCGCTTGCACGCCATAAGAAAGTAGTAAACTGGCAACCTGTGCACTTGCTTTATCAAGCTCAGCAAAGCTCATACGCGTGACATTGCCAGCCGTATCTTCATGAACTAGCGCAATATGATCACCGCGACCGTCACGTACATGACGTCCACAGCACGCCATATAGGCGTTTAAACGATCATCTACATTTTCACCAAATATCTCTGTTAGTAATGCGTTCATATCAAAATTATGATAATAGTCACTATAACTCGTTAGCGCCTGTGAGGTATTTACAGCATGATTTGAAGGGGTGTTTAAAAAGGTAGTACTTGAAGGAGAGGTATTCATAAGCTAATCCTTTAGCAATCGAGAATCACTGACAAAATCAGAGAGTTAGAAATAATAGAATAAATCGTAAAACAGCTATATTTGATCAACTGTTTAAAAATCTTAAATGGCACATACTCTATTAGTAACGTATTTTTATACTTATTTCAATACATAACGTATCATTTTTATTATTCTCTAAAGACAGTTACTTAGTAATGGTTTACTGTCGCGCGCTCAAAAACCCAAGTAACGCCTTCTCTTCACAGCTTTGATGCCGTCTGGTACGTCCACGGCGCGCTTGTTTATAAGGCTCAAAAAACTCCCCTGCTAAAAACTGCTGGATAATAATAGGATTGATATAAGAGGATCGGCAGACCGTTGGGGTATTGCCGAGCTCATCGGCGACGCTTTTTACCATATCAGTCACCAGTTGCTGACGCTCTTTACTATCAGGCGCAGTGGCTAAAATCAATTTACCAGATTTGGTTTGCAACTCATCATAAAGGTAGCTTGCTGCCAATACACTTGCCATCCAAGTACGAAAGTCTTTTGCACTGTATAAATTGCCGCTATAACTTTCACACTCATTACCACAGGTATGCGTACGCAGATAATCATTGATATCAGCGCTATCAACGACTTGCTTATTACCCTCTTCATCTAAGTATTTGAATACTTGATAACCGGGCAGCTCAGAGCACGCTTGGATGATGTCAATCAAACGCTCATCTTGCAATTCTATATGATGCTCTTTGGCACTTTTACCGACAAAGTCAAATGCCAGTCCAGTATCCGTTTCGCTGACATGCTTACTGCGTAACGTGCTTAAACCATAACTTTTATTGAGCTTGGCGTAACGACTATTGCCGATGCGAATCAAGGTGGTCTCAAGTAATTTGACCACTGCTGCCAACACATTGTCACGTGATAAGGGTTTGGCTTCTAAATCTTTTTCAACTTGCGCACGCAGATTGGGCAACGCTTCAGCAAAACCTATCATGGCATTAAACTTGGCTTGGTCACGTACCCGATCCCACTCTGAATGATATAAATACTGCTTACGCGCTTTATCATCTCGACCTGTCGATTGTAGATGTCCTTTATCATCTTGGCATATCCAAACCTCTGACCACATCGGCGGTATGACCAAAGCATCAAAGCGCTGACGCAAGGCTTTATCTTTAACCGTTTTGCCAGTGGCATCTCGATAAGTAAAGCCACGTCCAGAACGCCGACGCCCATATCCAGGATCGTTATCGCTGACATAACGTAAGTTCGCGAGGCTCGCCAAGTGCTCATAATCATGGCGCACATCTTGTATATTGCTTGGTTGATTTGACTTCGCCATAAAAAATACTCATTTGCTAATATCGTTGTTTTAGCATAATCAACCGCCATTATCATTGCTGTGTACTTGCCATGGACAATGTGTAATGCTGTGTAAAATAAAACCGATAAATGGCTTGTAGATTTTGGGCGCTACGGCATAATTTAAGACAAACTGACTAAAGACACCATTAATATGACAAACGCCACTCCTATAAATCCAACTAATGGCTCTTTAAAAATAATGCCATTATCTAAAAGTGATTACGATGCTTGGTTAAGCCTCTGGCAAAGCTATCTGACGTTTTATGAGAGCAGCTTGCCATTAGAAACGACGAATGCAACATGGCACAGTTTGCTCGATAGTAATGTGCCGATTTATGGTTTTGGTGCTTGGCAAGACGACAAGTTGGTAGGTATCACGCATGTGGTGCTACACCCCAATACTTGGAATAGCACTGAATGCTGCTACTTAGAGGATTTATATGTGGATCAACCTGTGCGCGGGCAAGGCGTAGGACGTGCATTGATTGAACAGGTTTATGAGTTTGCCCGCCAGCAAAACTGCAACCGCGTTTATTGGACAACCCAAGAGGGAAACACCACAGCGCGCAAACTCTATGACACAATCGCCACTCAAACAGATATGGTGCAATACCGTAAGAACTTATAGATTGTATTAGCTTGTTTTATTTTTTGAAATTAGTCGAGGAATAAAGTACTCATAAAAAAACGCCAAGCATCAACTTGGCGTTTTTTTGACGACTGTACTCATATGGGAAATGGATATTTACCGTAAGTACATAAATAAGCAGACTCAACTTCCACTTTTACTTGAAACTTTTGGTTGGCATCAATGGTAAATTGCTCGCCAGCATTAAAAGTCTGCCACTCATCACTCTCTGGCAGCTTGACCGTCAAGGTACCGCTAACGACTGACATGGTTTCAAACTCACTGGTGCCAAATTCGTATTCACCAATCTCCATTACACCGACAGTAGCAGGCTTAGTTGCGGTTTGAAAGGCAATAGAAGTCACTTTGTTTTCAAAATAATTATTAACGCTTGGCATAATTTTCCTTAATTAAGTGTTGGTTGATATTTTAAATCTGTCTTCATATTCTATTTTTACAGTCCAGCTTTTAGGCTCGCTTCGATAAATTGATCGAGGTCGCCATCGAGTACCGCACCAGTGTTAAAAGTTTCAACGCCAGTACGCAAGTCTTTGATACGTGAATCATCAAGCACATAAGAGCGAATTTGACTGCCCCAACCAACGTCTGATTTACCGTCCTCGACTGCTTGCTGAGATTCCATTCGTTTTTGCATCTCAAGCTCATAAAGCTTGGCACGCAACATTTTCATCGCCGTCGCTTTATTACCATGTTGGCTACGCTCGTTCTGACAAGTGACCACCACGCCACTTGGCTCGTGGGTGATACGTACCGCAGAATCGGTGGTGTTTACATGCTGACCACCTGCGCCAGATGAGCGATAGGTATCGATACGCAAATCTGCTGGATTGATATCAATTTCAATATTATCATCGATCTCAGGCGACACAAAGACGGCAGCAAATGAAGTATGACGACCGTTATTACTATCAAATGGTGACTTACGCACTAAGCGATGGACGCCGATTTCGGTACGTAACCAACCAAAGGCATAATCCCCTTTAATCTCAATGGTTGCCGACTTGATACCAGCGACGCTACCTGATGATACTTCAATCACTTCAACTTTAAAGCCATGCGCTTCTGCCCAGCGCGTATACATACGCAGTAGCATTTCTGCCCAATCTTGCGCCTCTGTACCTCCACTACCTGACTGGATGTCCAAGTAGCAATTATTTGGGTCCATCTCACCGCTAAACATCCGGCGAAACTCTAAATCGGCAACGCGCTTTTCAGCGTTGTCTAATTCGGCTTGCACATCTGCCAGCAAGGATTCATCCTCTGCTTCTACCGCCAGCTCTAGCATAGCGGACGCATCTTCCAATGTAGTTTCAAGCGACACCACCACATCAATCACACCATCAAGCTGACTTTTTTCTTTATTAATCTTGGTCGCACGTTCTGGATCATTCCATAGCTCGGGGTTTTCTAACTCTAAATTGACTTCTTCTAAGCGTTCTTGCTTACCATCGAAGTCAAAGATACCTCCGCAAGTCCTGCCCACGCTCTGATAAATCTTTAATTCGTTCTTGATACGGATTGATTTCCATAAGGGTTCCTGTCTGTTTTAAAAATACGATGGCGCTATTTTAAATGAGATTTGGGTGAAATGTTTGGCTAATTTTAGCCGCTATTTTCATCTTTTAAATTGACCAATCCTCAACCGCCCAGCGATGCGACAACGCATGAGCATGTAGCGCATCATCAGGTGATACACAAATCGCCACATCTGCCCACTCTAGTAAAGGAATATCATTTTTGGAGTCTGAATACGCATAAGTCTTGTCAAAATTAATACCTGTCAGTTGCTGTTTGCCAATCCATTTATCCAAATGATAAATTTTACCTTCTTTAAAGTTTGGCTTATCGGTCAATTTACCCGTATAGCGCTCATCTTTTATTTCAAGAGGCGTTGAGAGCACATTGCCGTCTTCAATCCCAAAACGCTTAGCAATCGCCGAAACGACAAAGTCATTGGTCGCCGAAATAATCACCACATCGTGACCTGCTTCAACATGCTGACACAGGACTTCCATTGCTTTTGGGCGGATGTGCGGCTCAATCTCACTTTTTATATAGTCTTCGCGCAACTCATGCAACCTATCCATTGGTAAGCTGCTTAAAAACTGTGCCACAAATTCATTATATTCCGTCGCATCAAGCGTACCTTCGATATAATCATTATAAAATTTCTGGTTGGCAGTGCGATACTCGGCTTCGTCGACAAGATTATGCTTGACGATATATTCGCCCCATAAGTAGTCGCTATCGACATCGAGCAAAGTATGGTCTAAATCAAATAGTGCTAACGTACGTGAGACAGTCTGACTAACAGTGCTTGGCGTGCTCATAATAAAATACTCATTAATGACAATTGATAATAATTAATAGTAATCGGTCGTTAGTAACTGTTGATTAGTGATTGTTCATTAGCAACTTATTCTGGTTGCTCAATCTCTCTAAGACCCGTTTTAAACTTCTGACAACGATCGCTATAATGTAGCGCTGACAGTTTCATCATGACTGCCTGTTCATCTGTCAATGTTTTCACCACTTTTGCAGGCGCGCCCACAACGAGAGAATTATCTGGTATCTCTTTGCCTTCGGTGACCAAGGCTTTGGCACCGATAATACAGTTTTTGCCGATTTTGGCATTATTCAAAATGACCGCGCCAATGCCAATCAAGCTATTATCACCGATTTCGCAGCCATGCAGCATCGCTAAATGACCAATGGTGACATGATTACCGATTTTTACCTCGATACCAGCATCAGTATGAATAACACTGTTTTCTTGCACGTTAGTATAGTCACCGATATGGATGCGTTCATTGTCGCCACGAATCACCGCGCCAAACCAGACGCTTGACTGATGACCCAAATACACGTCGCCTATCACGCGTGCTGAGTCTGCAACCCAACCATTAAAGGGTACAGCGAATGTAGGCACTTTGTCTAAATATTGATAAATCATACTCTATCCTTGATAGGTTTTATTCAGTTGTTATTATTAATAAATGTAGTTGAGACAGATATCGGCTATAAAACTGACCTGTAAATATGTGAGCGCTGAATTTAGGAGCAAGCATTTGTAGTATAATGCGGTTTTCATTCATCTGCCCTATAAACCCTCTTTAGGATTGCCGCAATGATCAGCAAAAACGCTTCCGCTATCATTTTATTACCCAGTAGTTTTTTATTATCGAGCAGCTTGCTTGTCGCTATGCCAGCTCACGCCAGTAGTAGCGATAATATCGACAAGGCGGGTGACATTCTATCTTTCGCTATACCAGCAGTTGCTTACGGTAGCACTTATTATATGGATGATAAAGAGGGACGAGAGCAATTTTATTATTCATTTGCAACCAATGTTGCAGCCACTTATGCCCTAAAATCTGTGATTGATAAAGAGCGCCCAGATGGCAGCGATGATGATTCTTATCCATCTGGTCATACCTCAAGAGCCTTTCAGGGTGCCAGCTTTATTCATAAACGCTATGGACTAAAATATAGTGTTCCTGCCTATATTGGCGCAGGTTTTGTGGCTTATAGCCGCATTGAAGCCGATGAGCATGACGCTGTCGATGTATTGGCAGGCGCTGCCTTAGGTATGGCGAGCAGTATGTATCTGACGAAAAGCTATCAAGATGACCAGCTGCATATCGCCACCAACTTATCGCCAGATTACTATGGCTTATCAGTACATTATAATTTTTGATCAATAAATCATAATCTTCATACCTATTTATATCACCTCCTAGTCACTACCTATAGCCAAATCTACTATGGCTGCTCATAATTGAAGGTTAAATAAGAAACATCTTAAATTTATTAGTCAAGCATCAGCTTAAGATGCTAGCCCTTAGTGCAAAACTCTAGTATAATGCGCAAAATCTGTGCCAAAGCGAGCGGACATGATGTAAGTTACTTATTCACCACCTAGTGAATCCTGTACCTTTTCATCTATGATGTCTTCTCGCTTTTTTGTGGAAAAATTTTGGCGCTGTCTCTTTTATTATGGTTATTTAGCCGCAGTTAAATAGCAATAATCAAAAAAGCAGCGCTTTATTTTAACCAAAAAATAGCACAGCACTCACTAATAACAGCGGAGGCAACCCTTGAATTCATCGGCAGAAATACAAGCAATTTTGGCACTAGCAGACGGTACGATTTTTCGCGGTTTGAGTATCGGTAGTCTTGGTCATCGTGTCGGTGAGGTGGTATTTAATACAGCCATGACAGGGTATCAAGAAATCCTAACCGACCCAAGTTACGCACGCCAACTGGTCACGCTTACCTATCCGCACATCGGCAATACCGGTACCAACGCTGAAGATGTCGAGTCTGGTAATGGTCATCAAGTATGGGCTGAAGGTCTTATCATTCGCGATGCGACCATGGTGACCTCAAACTTCCGCAACTCAGAGTCACTGACTGATTATTTACAGAGCCATAATACCGTCGCCATTGCTGATATTGATACCCGTCAATTGACCCGCCTATTACGTGATAAAGGTGCACAAAACGGCTGTATCATGACGGCTTCTAACGGCACAACGATTAGCAGCGAAGATGAACAGCAAGCGATTAAATTGGCACAAGAATTTGCTGGTATCGAAGGTATGGACTTGGCAAAAGAATGCTGTACACCGACGATATTTGAATGGACCGCCGGTAGCTGGGATTTATCAGACACCCTACTTAACCGCGATGTAGCTGGTAGCCATGATAGCGGTACAGGCGGCTTCTTTAAGCATTTGGGCACGCACGTCGAAGCAAAATACAACGTTGTCGCCTATGACTTCGGTAGCAAAACCAATATCCTACGTATGCTCGTTGACCGCGGCTGCCATGTCACTGTCGTACCCGCGCAAACGCCTATCGCAGATGTCCTCGCGATGAATCCAGACGGTATCTTCTTATCAAATGGTCCTGGTGACCCTGCAGCCTGTGATTACGCTATCGATGCGGTACGCCACATTATTGAAGAAACGGACATTCCAACCTTTGGTATCTGCTTAGGTCATCAGCTCATTGGTCTTGCCAGCGGTGCAAACACCATCAAGATGAAAACCGGTCATCATGGTGCCAACCATCCGGTACAAGACTTGGCAACTGGCACGGTTATGATTACCAGTCAAAACCATGGTTTTGCCGTTGATGAAGACACGCTGCCTGCCAATGTTAAATCTACCCATCGCTCATTATTTGACGGTACCAACCAAGGGATTGAGCTGACCAATAAGCCAGTCTTTAGCTTCCAGGGTCACCCAGAAGCCAGCCCTGGCCCACATGATGCTGCGCCACTGTTCGATAAATTTGCCGATATGATGGCAGCAGCGAAAGCTTAATACCTAGCCATAAATAATAAGTATAAAGCTTGAAGCACAGATGGTGATTCAAGCTGCACCATGCCAGACACGATAAGCGTTATTGAACATATCGTTAAAATGCAGATTACTCAAAATATCACTCAAACGAAGGTAGCCCTAACTATGCCAAAACGTACCGACATAAAAAGCATTCTTATCATTGGCGCAGGCCCTATCGTCATCGGCCAAGCATGTGAGTTTGACTACTCAGGCGCGCAGGCGTGTAAAGCGCTAAAAGAAGAAGGCTACCGCGTCATCTTGGTCAATTCAAACCCTGCGACTATTATGACTGACCCAACCATGGCGGATGCGACCTATATTGAACCGATTACGTGGCAAACGGTTGAACAAATCATCGCTAAAGAGCGTCCTGACGCTATCTTGCCAACCATGGGCGGACAGACTGCCCTAAACTGTGCATTGGAATTAGACAAGCATGGCGTCTTGACCAAATATAACTGCGAATTGATTGGGGCAACCAAAGACTCAATCGAAATGGCAGAAGATCGCAACTTATTTGATAAAGCCATGAAGCGTATCGGCCTTGAATGTCCTCGCGCTGAAACCGCTGAGACCATGGAAGAAGCTTTTGCGACCCAAGAGAAAATGGGCTATCCGTGCATCATTCGTCCTTCATTTACGATGGGTGGTTCAGGCGGTGGTATCGCCTATAACCGTGATGAGTTTATCGAGATTTGCGAGCGCGGCTTTGACTTATCACCAAACCATCAATTGCTTATCGATGAGTCACTCATCGGTTGGAAAGAGTACGAGATGGAAGTGGTCCGTGACAAAAACGACAACTGCATCATCATTTGTGCCATTGAAAACTTTGACCCAATGGGCGTACATACCGGCGACTCGATCACGGTTGCGCCAGCACAAACCTTGACGGACAAAGAATATCAAATCATGCGTAATGCTTCATTAGCAGTACTGCGTGAGATTGGTGTAGAAACGGGCGGCTCAAACGTGCAATTCGGTATCAACCCTGAAACGGGTCGTATGGTCGTCATTGAGATGAACCCACGCGTATCACGTTCATCAGCATTGGCCTCAAAAGCCACGGGCTTCCCGATTGCAAAAATTGCGGCAAAATTAGCAATTGGCTATACCCTAGATGAATTGCAAAATGACATCACGGGCGGCAAAACCCCAGCCAGCTTTGAGCCTGCGCTTGATTATGTCGTCACTAAGATTCCTCGTTTTAACTTTGAGAAATTCCCACAAGCCGATAATGTTCTATCAACGCAAATGAAGTCAGTTGGTGAAGTCATGGCGATTGGTCGTAACTTCCAAGAGTCGATGCAAAAAGCATTACGCGGCATGGAAACTGGCAATGATGGTTTTGATGAGCAAATTGACTTATCAAAAGTAAGTATTGAAAAAGCGCGTAGCGAAATCACCAATCGCTTAACCATTCCAACGCCTGAGCGCATTTATTATATTGCGGATGCTTTCCGTATTGGCATGAGCGTCGATGACGTTTTCAAACTAACCAAAATCGACCCATGGTTCTTGGTACAAATCGAGGATATCGTAAAAACCGAAGCACAAGTTAAAGCGTTAGGTTTTGGCGGCTTAACTGAGCATAATTTACGCAGCTTTAAGCGTAAAGGCTTATCAGATTTGCGTCTTGCTAAATTGCTTGGCGTCTCACAAAAGCAGCTACGTACCAAGCGTTGGGACTTAAATGTCTATCCAGTTTATAAGCGTGTCGATACTTGTGCAGCAGAGTTTGCTACCAGCACCGCTTATATGTACTCAACATACGATAGCGAATGTGAAGCCAACCCTACCGATAATAAGAAAATCATGGTTATCGGCGGTGGTCCTAACCGTATCGGTCAAGGTATCGAGTTTGACTATTGCTGTGTGCACGCAGCCCTTGCCATGCGCGAAGACGGCTACGAAACCATCATGGTCAACTGTAACCCTGAAACGGTTTCAACCGATTATGACACCTCTGACCGTCTCTACTTTGAGCCAATCACGCTTGAAGACGTGCTAGAAATCGTCCGTATCGAAAACCCTGATGGGGTTATCGTACAGTTTGGTGGTCAAACACCATTGAAGCTCGCCCGCGCACTTGAAGCCGCTGGCGTCAAAATTATTGGTACGAGCCCTGATGCCATTGACCGCGCTGAAGATCGCGAACGCTTCCAGCATATGATTCAGCAGTTGAATCTTGTGCAACCAACCAATGCCTTAGCGACGAGCTTAGAAGATGGTTTGGTCAAGGCAAAAGACGTTGGCTATCCATTGGTAGTACGCCCATCGTATGTACTTGGTGGTCGCGCGATGGAAATCGTTTATAACGAAGATGAATTAAGACATTACTTGCGCACTGCGGTACAAGCATCAAATGAAGCGCCGGTTCTATTAGATCGTTTCTTAGACGATGCGATCGAAGTCGATGTTGACTGTGTTAGCGACGGTACAGATGTGGTGATTGGCGGTATCATGCAGCATATCGAACAAGCGGGTGTTCACTCTGGTGACTCAGCCTGTTCATTGCCGCCTTACTCGTTGTCTGATGATCTGTGCGATGTGATGCGCGCGCAAACTGTCGCCATGGCAAAAGAGCTTGGTGTTGTCGGCTTAATGAACGTCCAGTTTGCGGTAAAAGGTGAAACGGTTTACATCTTAGAAGTCAATCCACGTGCCGCGCGCACCGTACCGTTTGTCTCTAAGTGTATCGGCACTTCTTTAGCACAAATAGCAGCACGCTGTATGGCTGGCACGTCGCTCAAAGACCAAGGCTTTACGAAAGAAATCGTTCCTGCATTCTATGCGGTAAAAGAAGCGGTCTTCCCATTCGCTAAATTCCCTGGTGTTGACCCAATCTTGAGCCCTGAGATGAAATCAACCGGTGAAGTGATGGGCGTGGGTAAAACCTTTGGCGAAGCATTCTACAAAGCGGTTATCGGTAGTAATGAGCGTTTGCCCGGTTTGCCAACTGAAGGTGAAACCAAAACGGTCTTTATTTCAGTACGTGATAGCGATAAAGAGCAAATTTCCCCTATCGCTCGTCAGCTGATTGACTTTGGCTTTAACATTGTAGCGACTACTGGTACGCAAAAAGTACTAAGTGACAATGGTATTGAATGCAAGCAAATTAACAAAGTCACCGAAGGTCGCCCACATATCGTTGATGCCTTAAAAAACGGCAAAATCGATATTATTATTAACACGACTGAAGGTAAGCAGGCACAAGAGGATTCATTCTCTATCCGTCGTAGCGCGCTACAAGGTAAAGTGTTCTACGTCACGACTTTGGGCGCAGCAGATGCCGTTTGTAAATCTTATGCGATTGACCTACCTTTTGAGGTGTATAAATTACAAGATTTACATGAGCAAGCAAAGTCTATTGTATAGCTCTATTGACTTGGCTGAATAATTTCAGTAGATTAAGCATAACCGTTAGGCTTGCCTAGGAGCTTATTTGAGCATAGTGTAGCGTTTAATAATGTAGACCATGCTTGAAATAAAATTTAAATGATAGACCTAAAAAGCATAGTGGCTAAACTGCGACTATGCTTTTTATTACGTAAGCTTAAACACCCAGATTATTGAATTGATATCAATGAATGATAGCGACCTGACTGGTTACGCTGTCTGCATCATTATTCTTTTTTTATTTTATACCCATTGCAACAACTCTGACACCATCTCACTATTCACTAAGAGTAGGAGATGGTGCCCGTGTTATTGGTTTAAGGAAAAAAACATGCAACGTTATCCCATGACTCCGCAAGGACATGCGGCTTTAGAAGCCGAATTAAAACAGTTAAAAAGTATTGACCGTCCTCGCATCACCGCCTCTATTGCTGAAGCACGCGAACATGGTGATTTGAAAGAAAATGCTGAATATCATGCAGCGCGTGAACAGCAGGGATTTTGTGAAGCTCGTATCCGTGATATCGAAGCCAAACTTGGCGGTGCGCAAGTGATTGATCCTACGACGTTACCAAAAGATGGCCGTGTGATATTCGGCGTCAGCGTCGTTATCGAAAACATGGACACTGAAGAAGAAAAGCAGTACAAAATCGTTGGTGACGACGAAGCGGATTTCAAAGCCGGTAAAATCTCTGTTAACTCACCGATTGCGCGTGGTTTGATTGGTAAATCTGAGGGCGATGAAGCACGTATTGAAACCCCAAAAGGTGTGGTTGAATACGAAATTATGAAAGTCATTTACGATTAATATAGTCGTCTTTTGTAGTGAATCAAATAGTAACTTTCTTAAGAAATTAGATAAAGTAAACCACACAAAAAGTCATCGTTTATAGGATAGCAGTTACACAACGCTGCTTTTCTACCTAACTCGTTTTAGCGCATAATTGTTGAGTTGAGATTGCTAAGTGTATGCTTAGCAACTAATTAAAATAATCACGGATAAATCAATAGTTTGATAGGACGGTTTGACAGATAGCTTTTATCGTCTGGCTATTTACTACTATTATCAGTAATGCTGCCCCCGTTATTTGACCTCCCCTGCAGCGTCAATTAACGGGGGTTTTCTTATCTGGGCTTTCTTATTTAAGTGTTCTCTATTTTTGTGTTACTTATTATCATTTTAAAGGACTTTATTATGACCACCAGTATTAATCGCTCATTCGTTGTGATGCAAAAAACAGCTACATTCACGGCAGTATCCGCACTGTTGGCAGGCACTGTTATGGCTATGTCTGCTGCCAATGCCGCCACTGAAGTGACCGTTCTACCTTCTACGGGCGGTAGTACCACCGTGGTCGAGCAGTATTCTGATGGTAAAACAGCTGTCATTACTGCTACGCCTAATAGCATTGGTATGCAAGATGGCATGCCGTTTGCTGTGACGCAGGTTACCAATGTACCGCGCTACGTGGTTCGCCAAGTAGCCAGTAATGGTGTTAGTAATACTGTCGTCACTCAAGGTAGTGCGACTGTCACTAGCGTACCGGTGACCAACCAAATAACCAATCAAAGCAGTCGTGTTGATGTCATCGCAGTGCCAACCAGTACTGTCACTCAAGTATTACCGACGACTCAAATACTGCCTGTAACCACAGCAACTCAGCTGCCAGTCATAAATACGTCAGTAATCAATGCACCGGTGATCACTACCCCTGTGACAACAATTACTTCTATAGAAGCCTTGCAGCTCAAACCAACTTTTAGTACGCCTGATGTGGTCAATGCGCAAACTAAGGTCATGAAAATCCTGAAAAATAGCGATGGACGTGAAGTTGCAGTACCTGCCAACCATATCGCGCCTGGTGATGTGATTGAGTATCATACCGTTTATACCAATACCACAGCGCAACCAGTGACTGATATCAATGCCATGGTTTCTTTGCCAAATGGCGTCAGAATGGTGTCATTGAACAGTCCACTACCAACGCTTGCGACCACTGGTGGCGATAGCTATCAAACTATCCAACAAGTTGGCAATACAGTAGTGGTAAAAGAAAATTACTCAGGTCTTAAATGGAACTTAGTAAATCTTAGTCCTAAAGCTGCACAGACTGTCGTGATACGCGCTAAAGTTCAATAAATACGGCAGTGAAGTTATAGTATTGAAACTTAAGAAATACTAAAACTAATAAAAGGTCTTGTTTGCTAAGTCTCTAGCCGGCAAGGCCTTTTTTGTGGCTATTCATAAACCATAGTCAAAACACCTTAAAAACGTTACGGTACTGCTAGTATAATTTTTTTGCAGCCTCTGTCTACCTAGGCACAGCAAGCAAGCAAGCAAGCAAGCAAGCAAGCAAGCAAAATTAATACTAGCAGTACTCAATGTATCGATATTACTTTTCATTGACTATATTGCTTCAAGTTTAAGCGCTTTTATAATCGTATAGTGCAGCTCAGAATAGACGACAACAGTTGTCGTCTATGATTTCTATTTTACTCATAAATACAATGACTTAACGCTAATTTTGCTAAAATAGTCTTTCATTACTGACATGGTAAATACCGCTTATGGCAACCATCAATTATGAACGACTACAAGGTAAGCTCAATATTTTAGCGGACGCTGCTAAATATGATGTCTCTTGCTCATCCTCCGCTGGTACGCGGAAAAACCAAGGCGGTGGCCTTGGCGATGCCTCAGCAACCGGTATTTGTCACAGCTATACCGAAGATGGTCGCTGCGTCAGCCTGCTGAAAATCCTGCTGACCAATCATTGTATATACGATTGCGCTTATTGCACCTCGCGCAAAAGCAATGACACCCCGCGTGCCGCTTTTAGTGTCGAAGAAGTGGTGGATTTGACCATGCAGTTTTATCGCCGTAATTATATCGAAGGCCTGTTTCTTAGCTCAGGTATTTTTAAAAGTGGCGACTATACGATGGAGCGACTGGTTGAGGTCGCTAAGATATTACGTACCCGTGAGCGTTTTAATGGTTATATTCATCTAAAGACCATTCCCGGAGCCTCAAAAGAATTATTATTAGAAGCTGGATTATATGCTGACCGTTTAAGCGTCAATATTGAGATTCCGACTAAATCAGGATTGGCGTTACTGGCACCAGAAAAATCTCACGAACAATTAAAAGCACCGATGGAGACGGTCAAAGAAGAAATCATCACCATTCGTGAGAGCCGTAAAACGCATAAAAAAGCGCCGAAATTTGTGCCTGCAGGTCAGACTAGCCAGATGATTGTTGGCGCAAGTAACGAGACCGACTTGCAAGTGATTCAGCTATCGAGTCATTTTTATAAACACTATGATTTAAAACGAGTTTACTATTCTGGCTATGTGCCAATGTTATCTGACAGTCGCCTGCCAGCTATCGGTACGCCTGTGCCAATGATACGCGAAAATCGTCTCTATCAAGCGGATTGGCTGATGCGTTTTTATGGTTTTGGTGCGCACGAAATCGTTGAACCGGACTCGCCATTTTTAGATTTGGACTGCGACCCAAAGTTAGCATGGGCAATCCGCCACCGTGAGCATTTTCCGGTCAATATCCAAACAGCAAGTTATGAGATGATTGTACGTATTCCCGGTATCGGTACAAAAACGGCTAAAAAAATAGTCAAAGCCCGCAAGTTTAATCAGCTGACACTTTATCACTTGAAGAAAATGGGCGCGGCGGTCAATCGTGCCAAATACTTCATTGCGACTACTGGTAAAAACGAGCATCTCGCACACTTAACCCGTGATAACTTTCGTCAATATGTGCTGGCGCAAACGCAGACGAAATTTAAAGATCAACGCAGTGGGCAATTGGCTTTGTTTTAAATATTAAAATTATTGATAATTTAGCTACTATCATGAAGTTATTTTAGGACAAATAATGTCGCAATCACTGTCAGAACTTGCCAAAAATCAAAACTACCAGCTGGGTCAATTGACGCCCAGTATTGTACTTTATGAGCCAAGTTTTGAGGGGTGGCTCAGTGCAGTATTTTACGTCTATTCCAATCACTTACAGGACGATACATCGCTACAGCTTATTGCGCAGGACTATTATGTGCCGTCATTACTCGCTCACGCCATTAGTGTAGAGACCAATGCCAACCATGCCGAACGAGTACTTACGAAGTTGAATCAACTCCTAGGTCGCTCGGGTATGCGAAATTTACTTTGGGGTTTTTTGTCAGAAAAAGACAATATTGGTAGCACATTGTTTCAAGTGGTCAAATACGCTATTAACTACCCAAGTCGCCATATCATGGATGATTTGGGTAATCTCAATGTTTTAGAGCTCGTGCAAACGGTCAAGTCTGTCGGTCGTGAAAAACACCGCATGGAAGCCTTTGTACGCTTTGAGCATACAGTTGAAGACATTTACTTTGCCCGTGTTGAGCCGGATTTTAATGTTTTGCCTTTGATTGGGGAGCATTTTCGTCAGCGTTATCAAGATCAGCATTGGGCAATTTATGATTTGGCGCGTGGCTATGGTATTTATTATGACAAAAGCCGAAGCACGCCCAAGCGCCCCGCAGCCCTGCAAACCATTACTGAGCTTGATGAGGCAGTACTGCGCAATCCTGCCAGCATTCATAGCGAAGATGAGCAACGTTATCAGCGTTTTTGGCAAGGTTATTTTACCAACGTTAATATCAAAGAGCGTAAAAATCCACGTTTGCACAAGCAATACTTACCGCAGCGCTATTGGAAATACTTGAGTGAAAAACAAGTCCTGCCAAATGCGCAGCACCTCAAAAAACAGCGCTAAATATTTGATTACTGTCATTTATATTACCTGTATTTATTGACGACAAATAATAGTCATCGTCCCATGCTATCTTTTTATCTTGGTGGTTGAGTTTTCAGCACTTTTCACTGACAATAGCAGCTTGATCTCCTCTAATAGTGACCCACGCCATTATGAAAGTTATGCGTTTACTGTCGTCTTTGAAGCATGATGAATCCGAGCGCGGTATTTTTCATCTTGGGCGTGCTTTGGTCAAAAACGAGCATACCTCAATTATTATCTCTAGTGCCAGTGAAGACAATGACTTGGTCAGACGCCTAAAGCGTGATGGCAACCATTATCACCAGTTATATATGAACAAAAAATCTTGGCTGTCTTTATTACAGGTCGCGCCACTGCGCCGTCTGATTGAAAAATATGACCCTGATATCATCCATGTGCATTCGCGGACACCGGCATGGGTACTGCATTTAGCGCTGCGCCGTGCACGGGTAAAACGTCGACCAAAACTGGTATCAACCATGTATGGCTTCTATCCTATCAATAAATACTCACAAGCCTTACTTGATGTTCACACCATTATTACTGTGTCTGATAGTGTGACTGATTACTTAAAAAAAGGGCTGCGCCGTGAGGAGCTGGACCCCAGAGTCATTAAACGTATCTACCGCGGTGTTGATACGCGTCGCTATCCTTATCGTCATAATCCATCAGTATATTGGCTACGTCATACTTTTGCTGAATACCCTGAGCTTGAGAATAAAAAATGGCTGGTATTTCCAACCATCATCGGTAAGGAATATGGTCAAGAATGGCTGATTGATATCTTGGGCAATCTTCAAGAGCAATTCCCTAATATCCATGCCATTATTATGGATGATGATTATCGCGCGGGCGATGTCGCCCATGAAGATTTTCGTCAACGCAGCAATACTTTGGGATTAGCCGATCGTATCACTTATGTCGGCAGCAAACGTAATGATATGCGTGAGTGGTTGTCAGCGGCCAATGTCGTCATGGCACTTGCCAATCAGCCTGAATCTATCGGTATCAATGCCTTACAAGCCATTCATTTGGGTACGCCTGTCATTGGCTGGGATCAAGCGGCATTTAGTGAAATTCTGCGCCCACTCTATCCGCAAGGTTTGGTCAGAAAATACAATGCCAACGCACTGTGCAAAGCGGTGCGCAATCAGTTAGAAAGTGTGACTCGCCCTGAGATGACCAACAAATTTACCATGCGTGAGATGATTGATGAGACAATAGGCGTCTATAAAAATCTGCATGAGCAGGCATTAGCAGAAGAAAAAGCGGCAGCGGATGCTTTAGCCGTAAGAAGACACAAAAAAGTCTTTGGCGTAACTTCTAAGCCCATCGTTAATAAAAAAACAGCCAATAAAGTCAGGTTGGTCAAAGACAAACCCAACACATCTTATAGTACTAAAGTAACAGAAGAGCCAAACGATGCTTAATTGGCGTCAATTCTAATTTGACTGCTTGCCTATCTATTATTAACTTTCCTCTTATCAGCTCGCTTCAAAGACACATACAAAAAACGCTACTTTCTAGTAGAAAATAGCGTGAGTAAAAGGCAATCCTGTATGTTCAATAATCATACGCTTTTGAAAATACATTAATATATGGACCTATCACTGTATAAAAGCTTATGCTGATTTTTGTTCAGTAAGTCGTTGGCGTATGCGCACTAACGATACGAGTCACGCCGTCAGTAGGATTGATAAAAGTATGCGGTTTAATCGTATCGATCACATAACTGTCACCTTCATTTAATAAGTAGGTTGTCTCTTCAATACGAATCAACACTTTACCTTCGATGACGGTACCGATTTCTTCACCTTCATGAGCAATTTTTTCTTCCGTTGAGCTGTTTGGCTGATAAGTTTCGATCAAAAAACCCAGGTTCTTGGTGGTGCTACAGTTATATACCTGCTTTAGAGACACTCTACTGCTCGGCTCGCTCAGCTCTATCAAATCTTTTGGCGTAACCACCACTCGAGCTTTAGGCTCTTTCCACTCATCGCTAAAAAAAGTCGTCAAATAAGGTGCTCTATATGTCATTATTACCGAACCGATTAATCACTGGCTCAACACCACAACAAGACGGCTTTTACATGCCAGCAGAATTTGAGCCGATACAAAAAATATGGATGGTATGGCCTTACCGTGCTGATAACTGGCGACAGCAAGCCATTCCTGCTCAGAAAGCTTATGCTGATGTTGCATCGGCAATCAACAGATTTTGTGAAGTTGGTGTACTGGTCAATCCTGATGATTATCAATCATGCCGTGACAGTCTACCTGCTGATATCGACCTCATATCGATGCCCAGCAACGATGCTTGGGCGCGTGATACTGTCCCGACATTTTTAATCAATGATAAAGGTGGGCTACGCGCTTGTGATTGGACATTCAACGCATGGGGCGGCGACTATGATGGACTATACTCGCCGTGGGATGACGATGATAAGTTGGCTGAACGCTTATGTGACCATCTAGATATCAAACGCTATCGAACGGATGACTTTGTCATGGAAGGCGGCGCATTTCACGTCGATGGTGAAGGCACTGTTCTGACTACACGCATGTGTTTGCTAAGCCCAGGGCGTAATCCGCACCTAACCGAAGATCAAATTGAAGACAAGCTAAAAGCCTATCTTAATGTGCAAAAAGTGCTGTGGATTGATGACGGTATTGATCCTGATGAGACTACAGGTCACATTGATGATATCGCCTGCTTTGCGCGCCCTGGTGAAGTGGTTTGCTTGTTTACTGACGACCCTAAGCATCCGTTTTATGAGGCAACGCAAAAGGCCTATGAGCAGCTCTCAAAGATGACTGATGCAAAAGGCAGACGTTTAAAAGTCCATAAGCTATGCTGTACCAAGAACTCTGTCACCTTGCCTGAACATTATGATACTGAACAATCTGATGATGCCAAGGCGCGCTTAACGGGTGACGTCTGTATTGCCTCATATGCCAATTTTTTGATTTGTAATGACGCTATCATCGTACCGCAATATGATGATATAAATGATGCACTCGCTATCGAGCAGCTTGAAAAAGTCTTTCCTCAACATCAGGTAGTGGGAGTACGAACGAAAGAGATTGTGTTTGGTGGCGGCAATATTCATTGCATTACGCAGCAGCAACCAAAATCATCAATTAAAAGCAGCAACTAAAAGTATTAACTAAAAGCAGCCGCATAAAAATATAGACCCAAATGGATTTTGAACCCAATAATATTTTAAAAAAGGACATAACTATGAGCGATTATCAAGTTAATAACCCAGCCACTGGTGAAGTAGAAGCCACTTACCCTACAGCAACTGAGCAAGATATCCAAAGAGTGATTGAGCAAGCTGACACAGCCTATCAAGACTGGCGTACAGTATCGCTAAGTGAGCGTAGTAAGCTACTGCATAAAATTGCTGATCTCTATCTTGAGCGTAAAGAAGAGCTTGCACGTATCGTAGCAACAGAGATGGGTAAGCCTGTCGCGCAAGCAAAAGGCGAGATTGGATTGGTTGCTGATATCTTTCGTTACTATGCCGATAATGCAGAGCAGCTATTAGCGCCCAATAAAATTGATGTCGATACAGGGTCTGCCTCTGTAGAGAAGCTACCTGTTGGTGTCCTGTTGGGTATCATGCCATGGAACTACCCGCATTATCAGGTTGCACGTTTTGCCGCACCAAACTTTATGGCAGGCAATACCCTTATCTTAAAACACGCGCCGCAATGCCCTAAGACAGCAGAAGTTATCGTCGATATCTTCAAAGACGCAGGCTTACCAGAGGGTGTCTATAACAATGTGTTTGCAACCAATGAACAAGCAGCGACCATTATTGAAGACAGCAGGGTACAAGGTATCTCCTTAACTGGCTCTGAACGAGCTGGGCAAGCAGTTGCTAAAGTAGCAGGCGGCGCCCTCAAAAAAGTCGTGCTAGAGCTTGGCGGTTCAGATGCGTTCATCGTTGCAGCTGACGCTGATATCGGAAAAGCGGTACAAGGCGCTATCTCTGGTCGTTTTGGTAATACTGGCCAAGCCTGTAATGCCGCCAAACGCCTAATCGTCATTGAGTCAGTTTATGATGATTTCGTCAAAGGCTTTACCGATGTCGTACGTGATATGAGCTTGGCTGATCCACTTGACGATGGCACCTTTATCGGACCGATGTCCTCTAAAGCAGCAGCAATAAACTTACAAGAGCAGCTCGACAGCGCCATTCAAGCAGGGGCAACCGTATTGGTAGAAGGCGGTATGGTGAAAGACAAGCCGGGCGCTTGGTTTAAGCCTGCGGTACTGACAGACGTTGATGAATCCATGGACGTCTATCGTCAAGAGCTTTTTGGTCCAGTTGCTGTCATTTATAAAGCGCGTGATGTCGATCATGCGATTCAAATTGCCAATGATGTACCATTTGGTCTAGGTGCTTCCATTCAAACTCAAGACGCAGCATTGGCAGCAGAGATTGCTCAGCAATTAGATGTCGGTATGGTGACTATCAACGCCCCGTCTGGTAGTGAAGCCAATACCCCATTTGGCGGTGTGAAGCGCTCAGGTTTTGGTAGAGAGCTTGGTAACCTTGGCATTACTGAATTTTTAAACTATAAGTTGATTCGCGATAAGTCGTAATCGACAGAGCGATTTTTAGAATAATAAAAAGCCTAACAGTCAATGTTAGGCTTTTTTAATACTTATGTCCCGTCCTAAAATAAGTTTACGAAAAAGGAGCTTATTCATGGACAAGTTAGACACTGTA